>SCRB01000560.1 GCA_004299545.1 Rhizobiaceae bacterium | reverse complement strand
GTTCCGGGTTTGGACGTTTCGCCGAGATCTTGCGCGACAAGGGTAAATTCGCCCTGCGGCACTACCGTGCCGGCCAGACCGTGGTCATGCAGGGCGACGAGGAGTTGCGCGTCTTCGTCGTCAAGGAGGGGTGGGGCTGCATCAGCAAATGCCTGTATGGCGGCCAGCGCCATCTGATCGAATTTCCGCTGCGAGGCGACGTCGTCGATTTTTCCATGGCCGCCATGGGCCAGCAGGAGGAATTCTCGGCGCTTGCGGACATGGTCGTGTGGGAAGGGCCGGCGGCGCGGATGGAGACGCTTGCGCGGGCCGAGGCGGGAGCGAGCAGGTTCTTGGCCGACGCGGCCAGGCGTCAGCGCGCCATTTTCATCGAACGGTTGGCCGGCGTGGCGTTGCGCGACGCCTCGACCCGGATCGCCCATTTCCTGCTGGAGATCAGCGCTCGCCTTTGCCTCTCCGGCGTGCCGGCGCGCGACGGCTACGAATGTCCGCTCACCCAGCAGGATCTTGCCGATACACTGGGAATGACGCCGATCCATGTCAACCGGATGCTGCGCGAAGCCCGCGCACTCGGTCTCTACGAATTCCGGCGTGGCCGCGTCCGGTTTCTAGACTACGCCGCCACGGTGGAATTCGCCGATTTCGATATGGCCTACCTGGCTGGGCGCGACGGCGCCCGCTCCCTGCCGCGTAATCCCCCCGCCGAAGCGGCATAAATCTAAATCCGGCGACTTTTAACATATAATTCAAGTATAGGTTTTAATTATCCATATGATGTTAAGTCATTTTTGAACTAAATATGGCTAATGAATTATTATTTTTAAAAGTTAATAAATGTTATATTATCATAAAACGCATGGGATACACTCATTAGTGCAATTGAACGTGTCAAAAGAAAAACGTTGCTGTGTCAACAAAGAGTTCGAGTGAGAATCATGACTAGACATATCTTCCCGGATCATACCCATCAGACGGCTCACCCCCTCGAAAGCATGGACGGTGCCTCTTCCCCGGATACTGCCGGCGACGCCGCCCGGGACGGCAGCCGAATGAATGTGGTTGTCATCCAGCCCCGCCTTCTGGACCGGGAATGCTTTTGCAGCTTCCTGAAGTTCCACGAGCCGCGCTTCAACGTGACCGCCCTCGGTTCGCGGGAGGAATGGCTGGCGACGGGCAATGCCGCTGCGGCGTCCGTGGTCGTCCTCAGCATCGGCGGAGCGAAGCTTTCCGAACCGGCGGTTGCGAACAGCCTCCGGCAGACGACGAGCGACCTCTCGCCAGTTCCGGTCGTGGTGCTGGGGGACAGCGAGGAATTGACCCATATCCTGCGCGCGCTGGAGTGCGGGGCACGGGGCTACATACCATCCTCGGTCGGCCTGACCATTTGTGTCGAGGCCATAAAGCTCGCCATCGCCGGCGGCACGTTCATTCCGGCGAACCCCGTCATGGCACTCAGCAAGGTGATCGAGGGCAGCGATACCTGCCACCAGTTCTCCGGGATGTTCACGCCGCGCCAGACCGACGTCGTCATGGCGCTGCGCCGGGGCAAGGCCAACAAGATCATCGCCTATGAGCTGAATATGCGCGAGAGCACCGTCAAGGTTCACATCCGCAACATCATGAAGAAGCTGCGGGCCACCAACAGGACCGAAGTTGCCTGCAAGATCAATGAGTTGCTCATGCCGGAAATGGCCGCGCGCGGCTGATAGTATATCCCGGACCGGCCGTAACAGAATCGCCGGCGGAGGGCCAGACACCCTTCCGCTGGCGGTTCGCCGTTGTCTGCCGCATCGCATCCCGCCACCTCATTGCCGACATTCACTCCGGCGGCTTTCCGTGACGGGAACGGCTTCGGCAAGGTCTCACGGCAAGGGGAGATCGGCAGCCCTGTCGCCGGCGTCATGCCGCAGATACCAGCCATAAGTCGATGCGATGCCCTCCTCTAGCCCGATCCGCGGGCACCAGCCCATCGCCGTGAGCCTCGAAATATCGGCCAGTTTGCGCGGCGTACCGTCGGGCTTCGAGGTGTCGAAGACGAGCTTGCCCGTAAAGCCGACGGCCTTGCAGACGATGTGGGCGAGGGCACGGATGGAAACTTCCCTGCCCGAACCCACATTGAGCGGCATCTCGCCGCGATAAAATCGGGACAGGAAGACCAGTGCGTCGGCGAGATCGTCGACATGCAGGAATTCGCGCAGCGGCGTTCCGCTTCCCCACACCGATAGGGCCGGCGCGCCCGCTTGCTTGGCTTCATG
>SCRB01000559.1 GCA_004299545.1 Rhizobiaceae bacterium | reverse complement strand
GATAGAGGCCTAGTGGTTTGTTTCCAACATTTGCATCCCATTTGTATCAAGCCGAAAGCAAATGTTGGAAACAGAAAAACCACTAGCAAGTTTATGATTTGAGTGGAATTTTCAAATTTTACATTTGATGTCGAGGCCGACATCACGCGGGTGTCAAATGTCAAATTCATTCCACTGGCCGATACCCTTTCGAACAGCGCAGCCGGCTTTCCGTACCGCAGGAGATGATCGCCTCGCGGTTGGTCTGGCGGCCGTCGATGACAATCCGTCTCTCGCTGCTGTCATCGGTCGCTACCGCGACAGGCGGTTCTCGTCATCGATCAGTTCGAGACGGCATGGCGCCGCGTCGCTCCATTGCCAGAGAACGAGGTTGAGGTCGTCGCCGGTCGCACCGGGGGCAAAGCTCCTGACCAACAGGCCATGATGGCCCGCCGCGGCAAGCCTGCGGGCGAAGGCTTGCGTCTGCGCCTCCCCCTTCGCCTTCATCTGGTCGCGCCATGCCGGATCGGCGAGCGTCGCTGCGTCCATTCCTTCCGCCCGCAAGGCGCCACCCACGCGGCAGTCGAAAATGTTCCCTATGTCCGCATCATAGGACACAAGCGTCGTTGGCTGCAGGTTTCCGACCTGGTTCGCTTCCCGCAATGCCGTCATGACCGACAGGGACGTATAGAGCGCCGGCACCCCCTTGCGGTTGAAACGGCCCCCATAAAGCGCGGCGCCACGGCCCGACATCGGTTCACGCGCGTAAATCGGGTTCAGTGCCCGGTAGAGAACCCCGCGGAAGCGCATCGAGCGGCTTATGCGTAAATGCCTGCGTCGACCGCGTCGATATAGTCGAGCACGTCGGCGGCCCGACCGTCACGCACTAATTGCATCGCCGTCAGGCCGGAAAAGCCCGGCAGCGGCTCGGAGCGATACCACGCATAGGCCATCAGCGCCGAGCCGAAGCGAGGCTCGACCTTGTTGACGATCTCCGTCATCTCCCGCAGGCGCCGTTGCGTCTTGTCCGAACGAACGCGGTCCTTGCGCTGGATCGCATCCTTTCCGAGGCCGGTCGTGCGCGCGATCTCTTCACTCGTCGTGCGCAATGCGTCGGCGATCTTGCGTGGCGAGAAAAGGCCGCCATCGGCATACCGGGCGAGAGTCATCGCTCACCTCTATCCTTGAGTGCCAATCATTATGACGCAATATAGCGTCAGAAGATGCGGAAATCAACGTTCGAGCACCATGCTTCAGGGACGCTTCATGAGAACGTTTTTCCACCAATCCCCGGAGATATGCGGCAGCTTCACTTCCGGTTCCCGATCGAGCAGAAGAGCGAGTACATGCGGCGGAGTCAGCGGAACCTGCCGCACCCTTTTGCCCGTTGCGTTTGCGACCGCACAGCCAATGGTGGCCGCGACATTGAGGATCGGAACCTCGCCGGCGCCCTTGGTGCCCAGCGGGCCGATCGAAGGCGCGCCCTCATGGAGGCTGATCTCGACCGGCACGACATCAGAGGCAAGCGGCAGGCGATAGGTTTCGAAACTGTTCTGCCTGATGCGGCCGTTATCGCCGATGGTGATTTCCTCGTGCATGGCATAGCCCATTCCCTGCACGACGCCACCCTGTATCTGGCCGAAGATGGCCCGCGGGTTGAGCGCGCGGCCGACGTCCTGCACCACCGCGTAGCCCAGCACCTCGACATGCCCGGTTTCGGGATCGACCGCGACCTCGCATTCATGAACGGCGAACACCGGTATGTCGATGGCATCGATGAAATGGCCGAAGGCGCAGCCGGCCATGGCCGCCACGCCCGGATTGGTGAACGACCCGCTGCCGTTGAGCGGCCCGATCACCTGATGGGCGCGTTCGACCACTTTGGCGATGGTCGTGCCCGATCCCGCGATGCCGGCGATCTCGACGCGGCCGTTGGCGAGCACCAGCCGCTCCGGCGGGGTTTGCAGCATCTCGCCAGCGACCGCCACGAGCTTCGCCCGCACATCGGCGCTCGCAGCGCGGCTGGCCGCACCGAGAGAGACTGTCGTGCGGCCACCGCCCACACCGAGGTCGAAGCCAGCCGCATCCGTGTCTGCCGCGCGTACCACGACATCCTCCGGGCGCAATCCGAGTTCGTTGGCAACGATCTGCGGCAAGGCCTGGACCATGGAACCGGAGCCGATCTCGACACCCGACGTGATCAGTGTAGCGGAGCCGTCGGCATTGAGGTTGATCGTGGCCGCCGACGGTCCGACGAAGATGAACCACGTTCCGACCGTCGTGGCCCGCCCGTAGAGCCGCTTGCCGGCAAGCGCTTTCCGCGACGGTCGTGCCTCGCGCATCTCGGCCATGCGGTCGAGCATCGGCCCCAGCACGTTGCCTTCGAAGACTTGCCCGGTCGAGCCGATGTCCTGGTCGCCGAGCACGTTGCGGCGCCTGAACGCAAGCGGGTCCATCCCGAGGGCCGCGCAAATCTCGTCCGTATGCCGCTCCAGAGCGAAAGTATTGTAGACGCCGTTGCAGGCGCGAAACGCGCCGTTCGGCGGCGTGTTGGTATAGATTGCGCGGCTGACCAGCCTGACGGAGCCCAGACGGTAATTGCCGCCCAGAGTATGGGCCGTCATCGTGGTCAGGAATATCTGCTCGCCGCCATAGGCACCGCAATCCATCAGCACGACGGCTTCGCGCCCGATGATCTCGCCATCCCCGGTTACGGCAGAGCGAATGAAGATTTCGGCGTTCTCGCGGCACAGGCAGGTCAGCATCTCTTCCCGCCGCGAATAGACCAGGCGCACCGGGCGCTCCGATTTTCGTGCCAGAAGCGCGGCATAAGGCTCAAGCGTGCAGTCGAACTTCTGCCCGAAGGCACCGCCGACCGGTGGAACGGTAACCCTGACCTGCGAGGGCGGTACGCCGAGCAGTCTCGCCGTCATATTGCGCACGGTCCACGGCACCTGCGTGGAGGATTCGATATGGTAACGCCCGTCCTCGTAGGAGGCGATGACGGCGCGCGGCTCGAATGAGGCATGGTTCTGCCGACCGACCCGAAAGCTGCTTTCCACGATGCGCACGTCGTCGCGGGCGAAGGCGGCGTCCGTATCGCCACGGATCACGGTCGCCTCCCAGGCCACGTTGCCGGCACGCGCGCCGCCCTCGAACAGCACCTCGTAGTCCTTCCAGCCGGGATGAACCAGAGGCGCTCCCGGCGCCAGTGCTTCCGCCATGGTGACGACCGCCTGTAAGGGCTCGAAGCGGATGCGTATGGCCGCTGCGGCCGCCTGCGCCTGTTCCAGCGTATCGGCGGCGATGGCGGCCAGCGGTTCGCCGTCAAACCGCACCCTGTCGCCAGCGAAAAGGGGATGGTCGGCAACCCCGATGCCGTGCATTCCCGGCGCATCCTCGGCCGTCGCGATCGCCCGCACGCCGGGCATGGCGCGCGCTGCCGCCGCGTCGATACCAAGGACGCGCGCCGAGGCGACCTCCGCCCGCAGCAGCACCCCATGCAGCATTCCGGGGCGGCCCCGGTCCACCGTATAGAGCGTGCGCCCTTGCAGCTTGTCGCGTGCGTC
>SCRB01000558.1 GCA_004299545.1 Rhizobiaceae bacterium | reverse complement strand
CCCAACTATGAGCCGGCCTTCACCGAATCCGCGTTCGTCCTGCCGCCGGGAACGGTGCGCGTGGGCGCGGCCCTGAGAGAGGTGGGCGTGCTCAACGCCGACGACATCTCCGGTCAAAGGCAGATGGGCATGCAGTTCACGGAACTGAACATCAATCGCCGGTTCCTCGATTTCGATCTCTTCTTCGGTCTCGACAACAATTTCACCGTTCGCGTCAATGTTCCTTTCCTCAACGCAAACCTGAGGGCCACGGCCCATCCGAATTTCCTGCCGCCTGTCGCCGCCTTCATCAGCGGCGGCTACAGCACGATCGGCGACGTCAGCGTGTTTGTGAAGAAGAAGATCGTCGATCAGGGAAATTTCCCGGTCGGTATTGCCGCGGTGGGCGCCATCCGCCTGCCCACTGGCTCGAACGAAGAGAAACACGATCCCCGGGCGACCGCACAGATCATGGGCATGGATACGCTGCTGCCGCTGCCTGCGGCCGATAACAAGGGAAACATCATTCCCGGCACTATGGACGGCACCTTCCGGTTCTTCTCGAATGACGGCCGGTTGCCCGCGCCTCTGCAACCCGGGCTCGGCACGGTTGGCGGTTCGTTCGGCCTCTTCGTCACGCGTCAATTCGACGATAGTTTCCTGCTCGGCCGCAGCGCCTTCCATGTGGGCAGCTTGTATGAGATTCGTCCGGAAGCGGACGGGATCGATCCCGGCAACTTCCTGACCGCTTTCGCGACCTTCGTGAAACCCGTCTACCGCGACGTGGTTTCGCTGGATGCGACATATCTGCTCCAACATCAGGACACGGATCATTACGCGGGAAAGATCGTCGTACCTACGATGAACGGGATGATGATCGTAGACCGGCCGTCGTTCAGCGGCGGCACCACGCAGTTCCTCGCGGGAAGCGTGATCATCGTTCCCAATCCGCTGTTCCGCATCACGTTGAGCGGCCTCGCGCGCGTCAGCAAACCGGAATTGGGCCCGTCTCCCGACTACGTCGTCAGGCTCGCGCTGACCTATACCTTCGCCTCAGACCTGTTCCAATGAGAGGGGAATGACCATGAGGAAATCCATTGGCTTCATTGCCGCCGCCGTCCTCGCGCTCGGCTGGATCGGACACGCGGCCGCCTTCGACTATCTGAAATGGCCGGATGGACGGCGTGTCCTGCTCGTTCAGCCCAACGATCAGGTGGATATTTCGAGCCTCAAGAGCGGTGTGGCAGCCCAGGTGACGGATCGTACGTTCCGCACCAACGAGGCGATGTATCTCGCGAACGAGATTTATCTCTCGGGCACGGAGTTCTTCCTGCGGGCGAGCGAGCGGAAGCTTCCCATCGCCCACGACCGGCAGTTCTCCTACCTCACCAATGTCGAGGCCTACTGGTATTCGCGCTACAATCTCATGGCGCTATCCGCCCAGTCGCGTGCCGGTATCGGCGTGGTACACGGGCCGTATATAGAGCAACTTGCCAAGGAGGCCACCGGTCTCAACGTCTTCGGCCGGCAGC
>SCRB01000557.1 GCA_004299545.1 Rhizobiaceae bacterium | reverse complement strand
GGGTCGAGGTCCTCGACGGGAACGATACGGCGCGTGATATTTTCGAGCGGCACTATTCGGCGCGCCCTGAGCGCGATTCGAAGATCATCGTCGGGCCCGGCTTCAAACTGCTCCTGCTTTCCGCCGACGCCGGCGCGCTTTGTGCTTGGCGGAAGGAACAGCATCGTCGGGACGGTCAGGCAGGCGTCGAGTGCTGCATTTTCCGGCGGGAGCGGGGCGAACTCGCGAGCGATCTGCTGGTCGCCGCGATGCGCCTTTGCTGGGAGCGATTTCCGCTGGAAAGGCTCTTTTCCTTCGTCGATCCGCTGGCGGTTGCGCCGACTTGGCGCGCGTCGCGCCCGACATGGGGTCATTGCTTCTACCAAGCCGGTTGGCGGTTCGCAGGCCTCTCTAAGAAACGGCTACACATCCTCGAATGCCGTCCGGAATGGATGGCGTCATGACGGACATGGCGCGCCTCACCATGATCCGAGAGCAGCTCGACGCAATCGCGCCGGCGGAATGGGTTCTCGCCAGCGCGGGCGAACGGCTGTTCATCGAATCGACCGGCCTGATGGGCGAGATATCGGAGATTGCCACGTTCCATGCCGACGCGAGTTCCGATGAAATGCGGTTCGCGGCGTCGGCGCCACAGAATGTACGCTTTCTCCTCGGCCTCGTGGACCGCGCCATCGACGCTGCGAAAAAACGGCAGGCGGGCACGCCGTCCACTCGACAGACGGCAAAAAAGCATGATGTCGAGAAGGATTATGCCGCGGAAGCCGCGATGAAATGCGCCGATCCGGCCTTCCGCGTCTTCCTCGAGCAGTGTCACGGACTCGAGCGTCCGCTGACGGACGATCGCGTGGCGCAGAAGCTGCGCTCCGTTCTCGGCATCACCTCGCGCCGAAACCTCAACAGCAACGCGGACGCCGCGGCGCGCTGGAAGGATCTGCGCGCGGCCTTCGAGGCATGGCGAAAGGCGGGGCAATGAGCGCCTTCCTCCTCGGCATAGGCTTTCGCGCCGACATGGGCACGTGCGCCCGCAAGCTTGTTCTCTTGAAACTGATCGACGCCTGTGAGGACGATGGGACGCGCATCTTTCCTGCGATCGCCACCATAGCACGCGCTGCGCAATGTTCGACACGGCAGGTACAGCGTGAATTGCAGGCCTTCCGCGATGCTGGGCTGATCCGGTTGGTGAAGGAAGGCGGCAAGGGGCCGCGCTCGACCAACGAATACTCTCTCGACCTTGATCTCCTGCACCGTATTGGACGAGAGGGCTGGGCGGCCGTCGTCGATAGCAAGGATGACACCGTGTCACCCTTAGACGAGGCCGAAAAGGGTGACACCGACGACATGGAAAGGGTGACACCAGCGACTGATAAGGGTGACATAGCTTGTCACCCAACCCCTCCAGAACCCTCCTCTGAACCCTCCGTTGAGAGAGAGGGCGCGCGCGAGGCGCGGGAAGCCGAAAACCGGAAGTCGGTGGAGCGCGGCTTCGAGAAGGCCTATCGCCAATGGCCAACTTCGATCACGGACAGTCGGCCCGAGGCGCAGAAGGCGTGGAATGCGCTGACGCCGGACGAGCGCGATGCGGCGACGGCGGAGATCGGCCGCTATGTCGAGGCCTCGAAAGCCGTTGGACGAAAACTCGTCTGCTCGTTCGGGGTCTATCTCCGGGAAAAGCGCTGGGCGCAACTGCCGCCGGCGCCCGAACCGAAACCGGAACCCGTGATCGCCCCGCCGTTCGGGCCGATGTGGGGTGGTTTGCGGATGCTCGATCTGCTTTCGCCAGCGGAACCCTCGCCGCCGCCGACCAGCGCTTTCATCGCGCAACTGATCGCCCAGGACGATGCCGCCGGCCGCGCGGAGCGGATGCGGCGGCAGAAGCAGTTCGGGTGGCCGATGGTGAACCGTATACACGACGCCGCCGAACGCCGGCGCGGAGTGACGGTTCCGCCGGAACTCGAATGGGTCGGCGGGCTGACCGAGTTCGTGCCGACCGATACCGAAATCTGGGAGGCGTGGAAGCTGGAGCACGAACAGCGCGGGTGGCCGTGGCTGCCCGATCCGGGCGGCATGGGCGGAGCGTATTTCCCTAGAGGCGGTCCACATGGGCTGCACGAGTTCGAAGCGGCGGTGAAATCAGGCAAAGGCGACGAGGATGATGGCGGCGGACGCGAAGCGGCTGAATGAGGCGAGACGATGATGCACGAGGCGCCGACATCAATGTTCCACGATCCCGAAGCCGCTGAGCGGGAATTCGCGCGAACGAAGGCGGAAATCGATCTGGTGAACTGGTTGCGCATCCAGGCGCGCGATCGTTCCGTTGATGCGTCGGGGCGGCAACCGCGTTGGTACGTCGTGTCGGTACGCTCCGGAATGGAGGTCGCGATGACGATTCGGCTGCTTCGGCAGCGCATCATGGCGTTCTGCCCGCGAGAAAGAGTTGTGGAAAAACTCCATCGCGGCAATGGCAAACGGATCGTCCGCCGCGTCGTCTGCGACGGCTACATCTTCGTGCAGCTGGCACCGTGGGAAGGAAGTTGGGCCGGGCTGCTCACCTTCGACGGCATCGGAAAGCTTCTTCCGGCGAATGATGGACCGGCCCCGGTCTCCGTCGAAGCTATTCAGATTTTGCAAAGACTTAGCCGAGCGCAGCCTCATAGAGGGATGGCGACCATGACGCTCTATCTCGCTGGCGACGAGGTGCGGATCAAGATCGGGCCATTTGCGGATTTCGTCGGCATTGCTCAAGGATCCGAAGACAATCGCGGTCGGCTGAAGGTTGATGTGTCGATATTCGGGCGCGCGGTGAGTTGCGAAGTCTGGCTTGACCAAATCCAGAAGCTCCGCTAGCCGTTTCGTCTAACGGTCACTCGGGCCGTATCGGCGCTCTGACGTAATGTCGGGAAGGTGCTGTCCTCGAGAACCAGGTGAAACGTCGGGCATAACGCCGATCAGTTTCACTCCAAGTGCGAAGCTATGCCCACCATCAGAATGATCGAACCGTCCGTGCGAACGGTCGACACACGCAAGGTCAAGGTCGGGCCGAAACGCGTCGACAACTTCTACCTGTCGCCAGGGTGGCGCAAGTTGATGGCGGAGATCATCGCGGAACGCGGTCGCGTCTGCGAGGATCCTGACTGCGACGGTCGCACCCATCATGCCGGCATGCGCGTCTTCGGCGATCACATCGTCGAATTGACGGACGGCGGCGCGCCGCTCGACAAGCGCAATATCATGCTGCGCTGCGGCGCATCACACACGCGGAAAACGGCAGTCGAGCGCGCGCGCCGGCTGGCCCAGCGCTTCGATTGAGGGGTAGGGGGTTTTCTATAGCTGGCGCGTCGGGGCCCCTAACCGCATGGGGGTCATGCGCGTAAAATTTTTTGCCGGCGGTGAACCTTTGATTTCCGCCGTTTGAATTCAGGAAATCAAATGTCCGAACAGAAATCTCGCCGTGGCGGCCGTCGCGCCGGCGCGGGTCGCAAGCCGAAGGGCTACGTCAAGCCTTCCGCGCTCAGCGACCTGAACAAGGTGAGTGCACTCGCGACGCCTCCTCCGGAGGAAATCGACGGCGTTGCGCAGCGTCATGCGCGTCTGGCGATCGAAGCTCTGGTCAAGCTCCTGTTCTATGGTAGCAGTGAAGCCGCGAAGATCACGGCCGCGAAGGAAATTCTGGATCGCGGTTATGGCAAGCCCGCCGTCGAGATCGGCGGCGACGCCGCGATGCTGCCGTTCATGCCGGCGCCGATCCAGTCCACGTCCTTGACTGCCGAGATTCGCGCCGAGGCGCGAAAGTTCGCCAATCTGGCGATCGAGGTGATGCGCAAAATCGCTGCCGACGGAACAAGCGAGACCGCGATTGCGACCGCCTCCAAAGCCCTCCTCGATCGCGGGCTCGGAACCGTTGGCAAGGCAAGGATGCCTGACGAACAACGGGAACGGCCGCTCGGCAAGAAAGAAGAGGCGGCGCGCGCCGCGGAAGCAGCGGCAACTGGCCGTTACGCCACCCCAGCGCCGCCGCGAAATATGGTTGAACGCCTGCAATGAAGGAGTGGTCGACAGCGTGTCCGGACTGGGAGGAGAGGATCCTTTCGTGCCGATCCCTGATCCCGTTCGAACCGTTGTTTCCAAATGAGGCGGCCGCGGCGCTCGATATCTTTCGTTCGTTGAAGATCGTCGATGCCGCCGGCAGTCCGAATATGGGAGCCGCATGTCGGCAATGGGTGTTCGATTTCGTCTCGGCGATCTTCGGCGCTTATGACGCAGAGGTCGGCCGCCGCCTGATCCAATATTTCTTCCTGCTGATCAGCAAGAAGAATTCGAAATCGACGCTTGCCGCCGGGATCATGGTGACGGCGTTGATCCGCAACTGGCGCGAATCGGGAGAATTCTACATTCTCGCGCCGACGAAGGAGATCGCGGACAACTCCTACATTCCGGCGCGGGACATGGTCCAGGCGGACCCTGCTCTAAGCGCGTTGCTGAAGCCGAGCGCCGGGCGTGTGATCGAACATCGAAACACAGGCGCCTTTCTCAAAGTCGTCGCGGCGGACAACGAGACGGTCTCTGGCAAGAAGACGATCGGTCTACTGATCGACGAACTCTGGTTGTTCGGAAAGCGCGCGAACGCAGCCAATCTTCTGCTCGAGGCGCAGGGCGGCCTGGCGTCCCGTCCGGAAGGCTTCGTGATCTATCTTTCGACGCAATCCGATCAACCGCCGGCCGGTGTCTTTGCGCAGAAACTCGACGAATTCCGGTCCATTCGCGACGGGAAAGTAAACGATCCGAGCAGCTTGCCGCTCCTTTATGAGTTTCCGAAGAGGCTCCTCAAGGATGAGCAGTTCCGCAAACAGGAATACTGGTTTGTCACAAACCCCAATCTCGGTGCTTCCGTCGATGAGGCTTACCTCGTCAACCAGATGTCGAAGGCCGACCGCGCAGGGCGCGCCGCGGTGGTTGGCTTCCTGGCCAAGCACCTCAACGTCCAGATCGGCCAGTCGTTGCGATCCGACGGCTGGGCCGGCGCCGTCGTGTGGGCAAGAGGGATCGAAACGGGGCTGTCGCTCGACGAAATTCTGAAGCGGTCGGAGGTTGTGACGGTCGGGATCGACGGCGGTGGCCTCGATGATCTTCTTGGCGTCGCCATCATCGGACGCGAGCGCGGCACGAACCGCTGGTTGGGTTGGGCGCACGGCCTGCTGTCGACGATTGGTGCCTATCGTCGCAAAGCGAATGTGGAAGACTATTTGCGCTTCAAGCAGGCTGGAGAATTGACGGTTTTTCGCTTTGGCCACGCTGCCGAGGAAATGATCGACGATGATCCCGTTCTCGCCGAACTTCTTCGGGACGTTGCGCCAGCCAATGACGATCCCGCCGCGCTGCCGCCTGACATCCAGTATGTCGTCGACCTGGTGATGCGGATCAGGGACATGGGATTGTTGGCGCAGGTCGGTGTCGACGCCGCCGGTGTTCCCCGTCAGCACCTATGGCCCAGATTTGAGGTTGTGATTTAAGGAGGATTTGGGTCTCGTCGTAGTGACGAAGGAACGAAGATGAGACCCAAATCCTCCAATGCAAAGAAGCCTG
>SCRB01000556.1 GCA_004299545.1 Rhizobiaceae bacterium | reverse complement strand
GCCTCCATACATGACCATGACCCTGTCGGCGAGGCCGGCGACGACACCGAGATCGTGCGTGATCCAGATGATGCTCATGCCGATCTTCTGGCGCAGCGACTTGATCAGCTCCAGGATCTGCGCCTGGATCGTCACGTCGAGCGCCGTCGTCGGCTCGTCCGCGATCAGCACCTTCGGCTCGCAGGCGAGCGCAATGGCGATCATCACGCGCTGGCGCATGCCGCCCGAGAACTGATGCGGGTAGTCGTTGATCCGCTCCTGTGGCGACGGGATGCCGACGAGGGACAGGAGTTCGATCGCCCGCTTACGCGCCTCGTCGCGGCTGAGACCGAGATGCTTGCGCAGCGGCTCCCTCAGCTGATAGCCCACGGTGAAGACCGGATTGAGCGACGTCATCGGGTCCTGGAAGATGAAACCGACCTCGCCGCCGCGGATCTTCCTCATTTCGCTCACAGGGAGCGACAGGAGATCGCGATCGCCGAGGCGGACCCTGCCCGATACGACCTCCGCGGGCGGAGTCGGCAGCAGCTTCATGAGCGACATCATCGTGACGCTCTTGCCTGATCCGCTTTCGCCGACGACGCCCAGAAGCTCTCCGCGGCGAAGCTGGAAGCTTACACCGTTGACCGCGTAGACCTTGCTCCCACGGGATCGGAATACGGTCCTAAGGTCCGCAACCTCCAGTACCGGCTCTGGCGTCTCGGCTTGCACCGATGCTTCCACGCGGTCTGTGTCCCCCTTTTTCTTCTTTATGTCTAAAACAATACGCAATCGCGAGGGGTCTGCAACCATGTTTTCGCCGGCAAGAGGGAGAAAAATTTTCCGCATACGCAGCCAGTTGTAGAAATCGATTGCTCGAATGGGGCCTCGGCTTGACAACGCGACACCGCGTGGAAAGGGTATGCCCCGACCCGCAAGGCCTCTGGAAAGATGCAATGACAAGGCAATATACCGCACGCGAGATGCTCGGCCGCCTTGTGGCGTTTCCCACGGTGTCGCGTGAAACGAACCTGCCGCTCGTCGACTTCGTGCGCGACTATCTGGCGGGCTGGGGGATCGAAAGCACGCTCGTGCCGAATGCCGAGGGAAACAAAGCCAACATCTATGCCCAGGTTGGGCCGTCGGTGCCGGGCGGTGTGGTGCTGTCCGGCCATACCGACGTGGTGCCGGTTGACGGGCAGGATTGGACGGAGGATCCCTTTCGTCTTTCGGAGCGAAACGGCCGGCTCCATGGCCGTGGCAGTTGCGATATGAAGGGCTTCGACGCCCTGGCTCTCGCCCTCGTCCCGCAAATGCTGGAGGCGGGGCTGAAGCGGCCGGTCCAGATCGCCCTTTCCTATGACGAGGAACTCGGTCTCGTCGGCGTCCCGAGCATGATCGCCGACATGCGCAGGACGTTGCCGCCGGCCAGCGCCGTCATCGTCGGCGAGCCGACGGCAATGAAAGTGGTCACCCGCCACAAGGGCGGTGTCGGCCTGCGCACCCATGTACGCGGCTATTCCGTCCATTCGAGCCTTGTGCACACCGGTGTCTCGGCGATCATGGAAGCCGCGAAGCTCGTCGACTGGCATACCGAGCGCATGGCGGAGAACCGTGCGGCGGCCGAACGCACCGGCGCGCCGGGCGCCGGCTTCAATCCGCCCTATACGACACTTCACGTCGGCACCATCGAGGGCGGCACCGCCAACAACATCACGGCCGCCGATTGCTGGTTCAATTCGGAGATACGCTGCCTGCCGAACGAGGATCGGGAGGAATGGCTGGCGCAATACCGCACCGCCGTCGCGGAGGTCGAAGCGGGAATGCGGGCGGTCAGGCCTTCGACCGGGATCGACGTGACCGTGCGCATGAGCGCGCCCGGCTGCCGCCGGGAGGAGCCCGGCGCGGCACATGCGGAGACGCTGGCCCGGGCGTTGACCGGCGACCGCGGTGATCATGCCGTTTCCTTCGGCACGGAGGCCGGCCATTTCCAAACCGCCGGCTACTCCGTCTGCGTCTGCGGGCCGGGTTCGATCGAACAGGCCCACCAGCCCGACGAATTCATTGAATCCGCGCAGCTCGACGCGGGCGAAGCATTCATCCGCGGCCTGATCGAAAAGCTGTCGGCATGACATGATTGCGTCAATCGGCGCCACAGCGCGCTCCCCTTCTCGGCGAAGGCACGCTATGGCCGGTATGTGGCATGCCTATAAGGAAGTCTGGCCCCTATTGCTCAGGCAGCTCAAATATGAAGACTTCTATCTCAAGCGGGAGTTGCCGCCGATGGCGGAGCGGCGGCCAGCATTTCCGGCATTTTCCCCTTACGGAATTGGAGAAATGAAATGGCAGATTGGGTAGCAGCGTGCGACGAGGGAGAGATCGACGAGGAAGACGTGATCCGTTTCGATCATGGCGACCGCACCTTCGCCGTTTACCGCTCACCGGAGGATGAATATTTCGCCACCGACGGCTTTTGCACGCATGAGCGGGCCCATCTCGCGAACGGCCTGGTGATGGACGACATCATCGAATGCCCCAAGCACAATGGACGCTTCAACTACAAGACCGGACAGGCGAAGGGTGCGCCTGCCTGCATCAATCTCAAGACCTACCCCGTCAAGGTCGAGGGCGGCAAGATCATGATCCGGATCGATTGACGAACGGTAGATAACTTCGGCGGCATCGCAACAGGGCATTAAGGTCGGGACCCATTAATCGGCAAAAACAATCCCCCTTTCGTGCCGGAATTTGACGTGTGGGCGAGGTGGAATGGCGCTGCATGTTCTGTCCGATGACCGTGCCATGGAGCACGTAAAGCGCGGCAAACAGAATCGTCTGCTGGCGCGCTCGTTATCAAGATGTGCATATTGTGAGTTACCCCCCAGCGCGCCTATCGAATGCCGGCGCGCAGGAAGGACTGCACGAACTGCTTCTGGAACAGGAGGAAGGCTATAAGAAGCGGCGCCACGCTCAGCAGCGTCGCGGCCGAGATGAAGGACCAGTTGATCCCTTGGTCTACAGAGGAAAACACCTGCAGGCCGACCGTGAGAGGCCGCGAGTCGACCGAGTTGCTGACGATCAGGGGCCACAGGAAGTTGTTCCAGTGATAGCTGACCGACACCAGGCCATAAGCCAGCAATGTCGGTCGCGCCAACGGTACGTAGACGCGCCACAGAACCTGAACAGAGGTCGCACCTTCGACGACAGCGGCGTCGTCCAGTTCCTTCGGGATCGACTTGAAAGTCTGCCGCATGAGAAAAATGCCGAACGCGGAGGCAAAATAAGGAACGGCCATCCCCAAAATGCTGTCGTTGAGACCGAAGAAGTTGATGGTGCGGTAGTTCTCCACCATCAGTGCCTCGGGTACAATCATCAATTGCAAGAGGATCGTTCCGAATATTATATTCTTGAATGGGAAATCGTAGCGGGCGAAGGCGAACCCCGCCAGCGTGGCCAGAACCAGTTGCACCACGAGGATAAGCGTCACCAGCATGAACGTGTTCAGGAAATAGGTGGGGAAGGGCGCCACCTTCCACACATAGTGGAAATTATCCAGCACGATCGGGCTCGCCAACCGCAGCGACGTGGCATCGCCCGACGCATGGAATGCGGCCCAGAACGCATATGCCAGCGGCAAAATCCAGAGGCCGGCCAGCAACCAGGCGCCGGCCGTTTCCAGCCGAGACGTGTTCGGGGTGCCGATCATCTGTAATGCACCCTCTTTTCCATGAGTCCGAATTGCGTGAACGCCAATATCGCCAGGATCATCAAAAGCACGACGGACAAGGCTGCCGCATAGCTCGTGTCCCAGTAGGAAAAGGAGGTCTGGTAGATATAGTACAGCAGCAAAGCCGTAGCGTTGTCGGGACCGCCCTGCGTCATGACGATGACCTGATCGACCATCCTGAAGGCATTCACGATCGCGTTGACCAGGATGAACATGGTCGTCGGCAACATCAGCGGAAAGACGACCCTTCTGAAGAAGTACCAGCGCGACGCCCCTTCGATGGCAGCCGCATCGGACAGATTGGGCGGAATATTCTGCAGGGCGGCGAGGTAGAAGATCATGAAGAACCCCGCTTCCTTCCAGATCCCCACGACCATAAGCGCCGGCAGCGCCGTCGCCTGGCTGCCGAGGAAGTTTACGTGCCCGAAGCCGAATAGCGATGCCGCTCTTGAAAACGGACCGATCTGGGGGGCGTAGAGAAATATCCAGATGTTGGCGACGGCGACCATCGGCAGGATGGTCGGCGTGAAATACGCCATCCGCAGAAAGGACCGGCCCGCCATCTTCTTGTTCACCCACAAGGCCATGACGAGCGCGATCGCGACCGATGTGGGAATGGTGCCGATCGCAAACAGGATGTTGTTGTGCATCGCCTTCCAGAAGATCGGGTCGTCGAGCATGTACCGGTAATTGTCGAGGGCGATGAATCTCGACGGCCGATTGGCCTTGGCCGTCGAGAACAGGCTGTGGAAGACGGTAACGATGGCGGGGTAGTAGGTGAACAGCGCCATCAGGAGAGCGGCGGGGGCGAGGTAGGCCAGCCCCGTCATCGATGCTCTACTCGCTCTCATCGCCTTCGCTCCCCGCCGTCAGTTGCTACTTGTAGGAACGAAGCAGCCTTTCGGCCGTCTTCTGCGCAGCGTCGAGAGCCGTCTTCGGGTCGGAATGTCCCGTGACGACCTGCGCGATCGCATCCTCGAGGGCCTTGGTGACGCGCGCGCCATCATGCGTGCTGAATTCCGAATCGGCATTCTTCAACTGGCTGAGTGCGACGCTGGTATCCGGATACTTCGCGATATAAGCTTTCATTTCCGGCGTATTCCAGGCGTCCTGGCGCGAGGCCACATAGCCGGTTTCGATGCTCCAATGTGCAGACTGGTCGGCGCTCGTCATCCATTCGATGAATTGCAGGCTGGCTTTCTGCTGTTCCGGCGTGCCGCCCTTGAAGATGTACATATTGCCACCGCCCGTCGGTCCGCCCGGCCGCTTGTCCGCGGGTATCAGGCCGACGCCGAGCTTGAATTTCGCCTGCGTCCTGACATTCGCGATGTTACCCGTCGAGGCGTAGAGCATGGCGGCGCGACCATTGATGAATTCGTCGGGCGCTGTCCCCGTATTGATGATGCCCTTCGGCATTACCTTGTATTTTTGCGACAGGTCGGCGAGGAACTGGAGGGCCGATACCGCCTCGGGCGATGCCAGATTGACCTCTGTCCCCGAATTGTTCGTCAGCTTCGCGCCGGCCGGAATGGAGAGACCGTTAAAGTACCATCTCGCCGTATAGCCGGACGGGATCAGTACGCCCCACTGCGATGTGGTGCCGTTGGCGGTTATGGTGAGCTTCTCGGCATCCGCCACAAGCTCGTCCCAATTCGCCGGCGCCTTGTCGGGATCGAGCCCGGCTTTCTGGAATTCGTCCTTGTTGTAGAGCAGCACCTGCACCGAGCGCTGGAACGGAACGCCCCAGATCTTGCCGTCGATCGTCAAATTGCGCATGAACGGCTCCATGAAGCCGCCAAGCCAGGCCTTGTCTTTATCCGTGGCCACCTGGTCGATGGGTACGATCACGCCCTCGTCGATGAGGGTGAACGTGTCCGAAGCCGCCAGGACGGCTACTTGCGGCGGCTCCCCGCCGCGCGAGGCGGTCAATGATTTGGTCAGCGTGTCGGCAT
>SCRB01000059.1 GCA_004299545.1 Rhizobiaceae bacterium | reverse complement strand
CACTCGTTATCGAAGCCATCCGGCCGGGTGACGCGGTGATGGTCAAATCGTCGAACGCGATCGGCTTATCCCGACTGGTCGACGCCCTTCTCAAACAGTTTCCGGCCTCCGGACAGGGGAACGGGGATTCCCTCAACGAGGCCACCGGGGGATTGAAATCGCATGCTCATGCTTCTGGGTGACCTTGCGGGCGATTTTTCCGCCTTCAATGTCTTTCGCTACATCACCTTCCGCACCGGCGGCGCCCTGATCACCTCGGCGCTGATCGTCTTCCTTTTCGGGCCGATGATCATCAACTCGCTGCGCATCCGGCAGGGAAAGGGCCAGCCGATCCGCGCCGACGGCCCGCAGACGCATTTCAAGAAAGCCGGTACGCCGACGATGGGCGGCCTGATGATCCTTTCGGGGATCATCGGCTCGTCGCTTCTTTGGGCGAACATCACCAGCGTCTATGTCTGGACAGTGCTTCTGGTGACGCTCTCTTTCGGCGCGATCGGCTTCTACGACGACTATCTCAAGGTCACGAAGCAGTCGCATCTGGGCTTTTCGGGCAAGGCGCGCCTGGGGCTCGAATTTCTTGTCGCCTGTGTCGCGTCCTGGGTCATCATGCGGGCGGGGCTGCCGCCCTTTTCCTCCTCGCTCGCCTTTCCGTTCTTCAAGACGCTGCTCATCAACCTCGGATGGTTTTTCGTTCCCTTCGGCGCCTTCGTCGTGGTCGCGGCCGGCAATGCCGTCAACCTCACCGACGGGCTCGACGGACTGGCGATCGTGCCGGTGATGATCGCGGCGGCCTCCTTCGGGGTCATCGCCTATCTCTCCGGCAACGCGGTCTTCGCCGAATATCTGCAAATCCATTTCGTGCCGGGAACCGGCGAACTCGCGGTCGTCCTCGGTTCGGTCGTCGGCGCAGGCCTCGGTTTCCTGTGGTTCAACGCGCCGCCGGCGGCTATCTTCATGGGCGATACGGGTTCGCTGGCGCTTGGTGGTCTCATCGGAACGGTGGCGGTGACGACCAAGCATGAGATTGTGCTGGCGATTATCGGCGGCCTTTTCGTCGTCGAGGCCGCGTCCGTCATCATCCAGGTCGGCTTCTTCAAGATGACCGGCCGCCGCGTCTTCCTGATGGCGCCGATCCACCATCATTTCGAAAAACTCGGCTGGACCGAAAGCCAGGTCGTCATCCGTTTCTGGATCGTCTCGGTCATGCTCGCCCTGATCGGGCTGTCCACGCTGAAGCTGAGGTAGAGATGATTCCCGCCACGTCCTTCAAGGGAAAGACCGTCGCCCTCTTCGGCCTCGGCGGATCGGGCAGGGCGACGGCGCGCGCGCTCATCGAGGGCGGCGCGTCAGTGCTTGCGTGGGACGATAACCCCGACAGCGTCGCGAACGCGGAAAGCGAAGGCGTTCCCGTCGGCGACCTGAGGCAGGCGGACTGGCGCCGGTTCGCCTCCTTCGTGCTGTCGCCGGGCGTGCCGCTGACCCATCCGAAACCGCACTGGAGCGTCGAACTCGCGCATGGGGCGGGGGTCGAGATCATCGGCGATGTCGAGCTCTTCTGTCGCGAGCGCCGCTTTTCCCCCGCGGACGTGCCTTTCGTCGCGATTACCGGAACCAACGGCAAATCCACGACGACGGCGCTTGCCGCCCACATCATCGCCGCTTCCGGGCGCGACGCGCAGATGGGCGGCAATATCGGCCGCGCGGTGATGACCCTCGACCCACCGGCGGCGAAGCGGTTCTATGTGGTCGAATGCTCGTCCTACCAGATCGACCTTTCTCCATCGCTCGACCCGACGGCGGGCATCCTTCTCAACATCACGCCGGACCATCTCGACCGGCATGGCACCATCCAGCACTACGCCGATGTCAAGGAGCGGCTTGTCGCCGGCTCGAAATCCGCGATCATCGGTGTAGACGACGTCTATTGCGCGCAGATCGCGGACCGCCTCGAACGCGCCGGCAAGGAGGTGATCCGAATCTCCAAGCGTCTGGCGCTCACCGACGGCTTGTTCGCGGAAGGGTCGACCATCGTCAGGGCCTGGGGCGGGCGCATGGAGTCTGTCGTCTCGCTCGACGGGATCGGCTCGCTCCGTGGCCAGCACAATGCCCAGAACGCTATTGCCGCGACGGCGGCTTGTCTCAGGGTCGGCCTCGGTATCGATGAGATCCAGATGGGCTTGAGGAGTTTTCCCGGCCTTGCCCATCGGATGGAGCAGGTCGGGCGACGCGGCAGGGTCCTCTTCGTCAACGATTCCAAGGCGACAAATGCGGATGCTTCGGCTCCGGCGCTATCGAGCTTCTCCCGCATCTACTGGATCGCCGGCGGCCTGCCGAAGCGGGGCGGCATCGAGACGCTGCACAGCTTTTTCCCGCGCGTCGCCAAGGCCTATCTCATCGGCGAGGCAGCCCCGGTCTTCGCCGCGACCATCGGCGACGCGGCGCCTTACGAGATTTCCGGGACGCTGGCCG
>SCRB01000555.1 GCA_004299545.1 Rhizobiaceae bacterium | reverse complement strand
GAATTCGACAATGGCGAGGAAGGACTGGCGGCCTTTCTGGACAAGGTCCATTTCCCGGTCCTGGGCGCCAATGTGTTGCCGGACATCCATGCGAAGATCGGCAACCGCGTGAAGCCCTACGTCGTGCTGACCGTCGGCGGCCAGAAGATCGGCATCGTCGGCGCCGTCGCCAATGACACCGACGTCATCTCCTCGCCGGGGCCTCACGTCCTGATCGGCAACGATGCCGAGGCGATTACGGCGGCGGTGAACCAGCTTCAGAAGGAGGGCGTCGACAAGATCATCGCGCTCACCCATGTCGGCTATCGCCGCGACATGAACGTGATCGCCAAGATCCCCGGTGTCGACGTGGTCGTCGGCGGTCATTCCCACACATTGTTGTCGAACACCGATCCCAAGGCGGCCGGCCCCTATCCGACCTTCGTGCAGAATCCGCAAGGCTATGAGGTGCCGATCGTCACCGCCGCCTCCTATTCCCGGTATCTGGGCGAAGTGACCGTCACTTTCGACGATCACGGCGTGGTGAAGGAGGCAACGGGCGAGCCGATCCCGCTCGATGCAAATATCAAGCCCGATCCGGCGGTGACGGCGCGCATCCGGGAACTGGCCGGTCCGATTGCTGACCTCAGGGCCAAACCCGTCGCCGAAACGACGGCACCGATCGACGGCAACCGGGAAACCTGCCGCAAGCAGGAATGCACGATGGGCGACCTCGTTGCCGACGCCATGCTGGAGAGGACACGCAAGCAGGGCGTCACCATCGCCATCGTCAATGGCGGTGGCCTGCGCGCCTCGATCGGCGGCGGACAGGTGACGATGGGCGACGTGCTGGACGTCCTGCCCTTCCAGAACACGCTCGCCACATTCGCCCTTTCCGGAAAGGATATCGTCGCCGCGCTGGAGAACGGGGTCAGCCAGATCGAGGCCAATGCCGGCCGCTTTCCGCAGGTCAGCGGAGTGCACTACACGTTCGACCGTTCCATGCCGTCCAACGGCGGCCGGATCAAATCGGTCGATGTGCTGGAAGACGGCGCGTGGAAGCCGATCGATCCGGCAAAGACCTATCTGGTCGTCTCCAACAATTACCTTCGCGCTGGTGGCGACGGCTATTCCGTCCTTCGGGACAAGGCGAAAGACGCTTATGATTACGGGCCGGATCTAGCCGATGTCCTTGTCGATTATCTTCGGAAACATCAGCCCTATACGCCGCATCTCGATGGCCGCATCCACAACGGAACACCTGTGGTGATCGATAATAAGCGCAAGAAGCACGATTCCGGCGCTTCCGTTGAAGCGAGCGTTCCCGCCAAGGCAGCGGCTCCGCTTGCCGCGGAAACCAAACTGCCCGATCTGCCCGCCATGTCGGGAATGATCGCCTCCCGGCCGCCGGCGATCCCGGTTCAAGCTGAGCCGCCGGCTCCTGCCCTGCAGGCTCCGGCCCCGCAGGCCCCGGCGAAGAAGAGTGATGCAACGGCTGAAAAGACTCCCGCCCGAACCTATACCGTTCAGAGAGGCGATAGCCTCTGGAAAATCGCAAACAGGCTCTATGGCGCCGGCGATCGCTGGAAGGCGATCGCGGATGCGAATCCGGGTGTCGAAAGCAAACCGATCCATGCTGGCGACACACTGATCGTCCCTTGACCCTTGGGCGGGAGAGGCGGCTATTGCTCTCCCCGCGGCTACCGGCGGCATTGAAATGCTTCCTCTTGTCGTTAATTACACGGCCATTGGAGGGCGATCAGTGGACGCATCTACGACAAGCATCGGATCTGCTGAGTTGGAATCGGTTCTCCCCGGGGGAGATCCAGCGCTCCATGCCGGCAAGATCGGCGTTCTTCTTATCAATCTCGGCACGCCGGAGGGCACCGACAAGGCTTCGATGCGCCGCTATCTGAAGGAGTTTCTTTCCGACAGGCGCGTCATCGAATGGCCGCGCGCCTATTGGTATCCGATCCTCTACGGCATCGTTTTGAATGTGCGGCCGAAACGGTCGGGCGCGCTCTATGACAAGATCTGGAACCGGGAAGAGAACGAATCGCCGCTGCGCACCATCACCCGGGCGCAAGGAGAAAAGCTCCGCGCATCCCTGAAGGCGCATGACGCAATCCTCGTCGACTGGGCCATGCGCTATGGCAAACCGTCGATCGCCGAAGTCGCCGAAAGAATGATCGCACAAGGTTGCGACCGCATTCTGCTTTTCCCGCTTTACCCGCAATATTCGGCGGCGACGACGGCGACCGTGAACGACAAGTTCTTCGAAATCCTGATGAGCCGCCGCTTCCAGCCGGCGATCCGCATCGTTCCGCCCTATTATGACGACCTCGCCTATATCGAGGCGCTGGCGCAATCGATCGAGAAGCATCTCGCGACGCTCGCCTTCAGGCCGGAGGTGCTGATCGCCTCCTATCACGGCATCCCGAAAAGCTATTCTGAGAAGGGCGACCCTTACCGCGATCATTGCCTGGCGACGACGACGGCGTTGCGCCAGCGGCTTGGGCTGGGGGAAAAGCAATTGATCACCACCTTCCAGTCGCGTTTCGGCCCGGAGGAATGGCTGAAGCCCTATACAGACGAGACGGTGGAGCAACTCGCCAGGGGAGGCACCCAATCGATCGCGGTCTTTAATCCCGGCTTCGCGGCGGATTGCCTCGAAACGTTACAGGAAATCGCGATGGAAGCCGCCGAGACGTTCCGTCATGCGGGCGGCGACAACTTCTCCCATATCCCCTGCCTGAATGATTCCGAGGAAGGGATGCGGATGCTCGATACCTTGGTGCGGCGGGAGCTTTCCGGCTGGATTTGAGCTGGAAGAGCCGCATCCATCCGCGCGGCGGCATGGGCCGATTCCCTTTGTCATTGTAACCGAAGACGGCAACGCCTAGATCATTGGTACGGGTGCGGT
>SCRB01000058.1 GCA_004299545.1 Rhizobiaceae bacterium | reverse complement strand
GGCGCGGCGGCTGGCGCTATCGCTGAGCCAGTGGTTTGTTTTGACGGAAAATGGGGCTGCCTGGCGGCCCCATTTTTTATCCGCACAGTGGCCTACCGGCCAGCATCAGCCCGGAGAAACGACTTTCCGCGCCGGCGAATTCAATTGTTGCCGGGCAGTTGCTTCACCGTTTTGAGTCCGCGCAGCATGGCGCCGTGCCCACGCAAGCCTTCGACGAAGGTGCTGCGCTCCGAAGGGGTCAGCGTTTCGAAGAAATTGATCACCGTCTTTTCCAGTCTTGCACGCAAGGCGCTGTCGGACTGGCGGATTGCCGCGAGCTGGGTGTCGATCGCCTGGCGATTGACGGGGTCGGTCGTCATCAGCTGTGCCAGGTTCAGGCGACCCGCTCGTGCCGCGGCGACATCCGACGCCGCTGCCCTGCGCGTCTCGGCCAGCATTTGCCGAAACGCCTTGCGTTCTGCGGCGGGAAGCTTCACCGCCGCACGCCCCAGGCCGCCACGCGCGGCGATGGCCGGCCGATGCTGCCCGGAAACGTGCCACATATAGCCTCCTCCGGCGACGGCTCCGACGACGAAGACATTGAAGGCAAGCGAAACGGCAAGAATAATCGTGCGGGCTTTATCGCTCATCTATTCATCCACAATCTGCGCCATATCGCTGAATGCGGTCATGGCATAGGCGCCGCCTTCGTCGGGCGGCACGGTCATGGGCATCAACAATGCAATTGCCAGCGCGCCCGCCAGCGCGCCGGCAAGGCCGAGCGCCGCGAAGCCCGCTCCCTGCCACCAGAGCTGCATGCGCCTCGCTGCGGTGCGAAACGACGGCGTGGCTTCGACGATCGCCATCGTCAGCTTGGCGCCGGGGCCGGTCACGGCATATCCATCGAGGGCCTCGTCGAGCCTTCGCGCGGCGGCAAGTGTCCTCTCCGCCTCCTCGGGATAGGCTTCACTATAGGCGGCAGCGGCTTCGCGCCGGTCTTCGGGCCAGCGCCGCAGCTCCGCTCCGTAGATTTCGGCCAGCTCGGAAAAGCGTTCGGGAGTCATGGGCGCGGGCCTTCTTCAATCACGGGTATCGGCATGGGCATCGGTGTTCTCCAGGAAGGCGCGAAGGTTCCGGCGGCCCCGCGCGAGAAGGCTTTCGAGGGCCTCGATGCTGACGCCCATAGCGGCGGCAGCCTCGGTGTTGGAAAGCTCCTCATAATATTGCAGCACGAGCGCTTCGCGCTGCCGTTCCGGCAGCATCGCGAGAGCCGCCTCGACGGTGCGGATTGTGTCGCCATCCTCAAGGCCGCGATCGGGCGGCGGACCGGGATCGACCGTTTCCGGCGGCTCCGCGGTATAGACTTCCCTCCTGCGGCGCAGGCGGTCGCGGCAAAGATTGAGCGCGACACCGTAAAGCCACGTGTCGAAACGGGCGCGACCGCTCTCCCAGCGGGGCGCCTGACGCCAGATCCTGATGAACGTCTCCTGTGCAATGTCTTCAGCCTCCACGCGATCGCCGAGGATACGCACGGCAACCGCCAAAATACGCGGCAGCTTGCGCCCGACCATTTCGCGAACGGCAGCACCATCGTTGCGTGCGATCCGCGCCAGGAGGGCCTCGTCCGTCTCCCGACTCTTCAAGGGCTTTTCCGCACCATTCTCGGTCTTCGTGCCGGCGGCACGTACCCCCATCCGCCGCGCGAAATCCTCCCGCCGCCCTTTGTACCCGCTTTCACGATGCGCTTCTTGCTGCACGCCGGGCAAGGCTTTGCTTCGAAGAGGCGTCGTTCAATCCTGCGATTCGCGTCATGTCGTTGCTTAAACGCAGGGGAAACGAATCTCCGTCGCCGGTCAATTCAAGCCGGGCGCGGGTTTCAGGACCTGCCGTCGGATCCGGCCTATGCCAGGGCCGCCTGCTTGCGTAGTGACCGGGTGCTGGGCGCGGTGGCGTCGACGGTTTCCCGTCCGGCAAATGCCCTGCCGAACCGGTTGGCCAGGAACTGTTCGAGTGCGATCTGTTCCTGGCGCAGGAACCCCTTGTGCGGCAGCGTACCGTCGGCCAGCAGATCGAGAACCGCGCAAATGCCCGATGCGGTCGTCGTCTGAATGGCACTGCGGACCTTGCCGCCGATCGAATGGCTGTAGATTTTATTGGCGTAGGTTTCCTGGACCAGCCGGCCGTTCCGCGATCCTGTCGCCGTCACGAAGATAATGACGACATCCTGTGATGTGGCCGGCAGGGCCTTTTCGAGGATGTCTTTCAGAAGCTCGCGCCGGTCGCTCAGGCGCAGGTCGTTGAGCAGGACCTTCATGATCGTGGCGTGGCCCGGATAACGGATCGTGCGATAGTTGAGCGTCCTGACCCTGCCTTCCAGGCTGTCGCAAAGCGAACCGAGTCCGCCCGAGGTGTTGAACGCCTCATAGGTCATGCCGTCGAGTGAAAATTCCTCCAATCCTTCCATCGGCGCAACGAGCGTGCGCGCGCCGTTCATGATCGCCTCGCAGGGCTCGCAATATTCGTTGATGATGCCTTCCGTGCTCCAGGTGAGATTGTAGTTGAGGGCATTGGAGGGAAATTGAGGCAGCGCCCCGACGCGCAGCCGCAGGTCTTCGATGGTGTCGAACCGCCGCGCCAGATCGGCGGCGACGATCGAGACGAATCCCGGCGCCAGGCCGCATTGGGGGATGAAGGCGCGCTCTGCGGTTGCCGCCAGTTTCCTGACGGCGCGCGTGCTCGCAACGTCTTCCGTCAGGTCGAGATAATGGACGGCGCTTTTCGCCGCCGCCTCGGCAATCCGGATCGTCAGATCATAAGGCGCCGCGCTCAGGACGGCGAAGCGGCCACGCAGGAGGGCGGCAAGAGCGTTCTGGTCGTTGACGTCGACCATTCGCACAGAGACAGCCTGCTCGCTGGAAAGGGCAGCAAGCTGCGTTTCGGACCGGTCGATGACCGTCACCGTATAATCGCCCGCCAGGCTCAGCAGGTCGGCGATCGTCCCGCCGATCTTGCCAGCCCCGACAATCACCACGTCCTTTTTCATGTGCTTTCTCCCGCCAAACGAACCGCTGAAGCATGATCCGGAAAAGTGGAGACCGGTTTTCCGAAAAGATCATGCGTCAACAAAGAGTTAAGAGCATGGGGCGATTCAATTCGATCGCACATGCCCTAATGTCATACCTTTCCACGTCGGAATGAAGGGGCAGTTCTGACGAATTTACTGGCAATTTTCGTCAAAATGCCGAAACATCCAGGCGATATGACAGATCAGACAGATGAACGCCTGCTTGCCTTGCTTTCCGAGAACGCCCGCGCGCCGGTTTCGCGCCTCGGTAAGGCGCTTGGGCTTTCCCGCACCACCGTCCAGGGCCGGATCGAGCGCCTGGAGCGGCAGGGGGTCATCGCTGGTTACACGCTGAGGCTGGCAAGCGACTACGAGCGCGGACTGGTGAAAGCGCATGTGTTGATCACCGCCCTGCCGAAATATGCGCGCCAGGTCGAAAAAGGATTGCGCGGCGTTGCGAACGTGAAGACGCTTCATTCCGTCAGCGGCCAGTTCGACATGATCGCTGTCGTCACCGCTTCGACCATCGCCGAACTCGATGGCGTCATCGATCGGATCGGGGAGATGGAGGGCGTCGAGCGAACGATGTCCTCGATCATCCTCTCGACCCGGTTCGAGCGATAGCGATAGGAAGCCCACCGGAACCCGAGACGAAACGCGCCGCGGCGTGCACACCAATCCTGCACCGGCAGTTGACGGCTGAACGAAGCATCTCTACGCACCTTTTGCCGGCAATTGTGTCAACCGTTCAGGGAATTTGCCGCAAGGTGGGACGATGTTGAAGCTGTTTCGAACGCTGATGCCCAGGGAAGACAAGTTCTTCGAGCTCTTCGAACAGCACGCCAACATCGTCGTCGGGGGTGCCGAAAGCCTTATCCGCCTTCTTGAAGGAGGGTCCGGCGTGCCGGCTGCCAGCCGCGAAATCGCGGCCAAGGAGGAGGCCGCGGACGCCGTAACCCGCGATGTCCTTCTGGCGGTGCGAAAGAGCTTCATCACGCCGTTCGACCGCAGTGACATTCAGGCCCTCACGGTTTCGCTCGATGACGCGATCGACCAGATGAAAAAGACGTCGAAGACGATCAGCCTGTTCGAGGTGTACAGCTTTCGGCCCGCAATGCAGCAGATGGGCGGCATCATCCTGCGGGCGGCTGAAGTCACGGCGAAGGCGATGCCGCTCTTGCGGGCGATGGCTTCGAATGCGGGCGAACTGCATGAATTGACGGAGCAGATATTGCAGCTGGAAGATGAGGCCGACAATGCCTCCGACGAGGGGCTGAAGGCGCTTTACAGGGAATGCCAGGACCGTCCTATGGATTATATCGTCAATGCGGAGATCCTGGACCATCTGGAAAGCGTGATGGATCGCTTCGAAGACGTGGCCAAGCAGATCAGCAGCATCCTGGTCGAGCACCTCTGAGGGACGGCGCGCGGGGATCGTAGTTTGCACATTTCATTCGTCCTCGTCGCGCTTATCGCGGTCGCGCTGCTTTTCGATCTCCTCAACGGACTGCACGACGCGGCCAACTCGATCGCAACGATCGTGTCGACCCGCGTGCTGGCGCCCCGCTATGCCGTCTGGTGGGCATCGTTCTTCAACTTCGTCGCCTTCATGGTGTTCGGGCTCCATGTGGCGCGAACGGTCGGTGCGGGCATCGTCTCGGCGGATATCA
>SCRB01000554.1 GCA_004299545.1 Rhizobiaceae bacterium | reverse complement strand
ATCCCACTAAGGACGTCGTCGCGGACGCGTTCACGAACAATGGTCTCCAGGGTTTCGCTCCCTTTCGCCGTCGTTTCCGAAAGCGCATGCCTCATGCCGGTCTCCCAATTCCTAATTATCGATAAAATCACAAATTATCGGTATTGACAACAATGATCGTTCGTTTGAGTTTACAGCATTCGGAGGTCGGTATGTACTATCTCGGCGTGGACACCGGTGGCACATTCACGGATTTTGCGCTCTTCAGGCGTGATACGTGCGCGCTGCAAACCTTCAAGGTCAGATCTGTGCCAAGCGATCCCGGCGCAGCCATTGTCATCGGCCTCGATCGGATGAAGCAGGAATTCGGCGTGCCCGCCCGTGAGTGTGAACGCTTCATATTCGGGACGACGGTTGCCACCAACGCGGTGCTGGAGCGGAAAGGCGCCAGAGTTGCTCTTTTAACGACTCGCGGAATGAGAGATGTTTTGGAGATTCAGCGCCAATGGCGGCGCCGGTTGTTCGACCTCTATCTCCAAAAACCGCCGGCGCTCGCGCCTCGCAGGCACCGCCTGGAAGTCGATGAGCGTGTCACGGCGTCGGGCGAGGTGTTGATTGCCCTTACCGATGCGGAAGTCGAGCGTTGTATCCAGGCCGTCGCGGCGCTGGATATCGACGCTGTGGCGATTTCATTCCTCTTTTCGTTCCTGCGTCCGGAGCATGAGCAATATATGGCAGCGGCGCTCCGGAAGCGGCTGCCTCACTTGCACGTGACGATCTCATCGGAAGTCTCGCCGGAGTTCCGTGAATATGAACGCACCGCGACGACGGTGATGAACGCCTACACAATTCCGAAGATCAGCGCGCTTGCTCGCCGCATCGAGGGGATTCTCAAGGATGTCGGTTTCAAGGGGACCTTTGGCGTCATTCAATCGAACGGCGGTATCATGTCACTCGAGACCGCGCGCTCCCGTGCCGTGAACACGCTGCTGTCGGGTCCGGCCGGCGGGGTCGTTGGAGCCACCGTCGTGGCGGGATATTCAAGCGTCGGCAACATTCTCGGCTTCGACGTCGGTGGTACGAGCACGGACATTACTCTTGTCGAGAACGGCAAGTTGCGCGTTACCGCCGAAGGAGGTATCGCCGGCTATCCCATCAAGGTGCCGCAGGTGTCGGTCCACACGATCGGCGCCGGCGGTGGCAGCATCGCGCGGCCAGTGCTGGGTATGCTCAAGGTCGGCCCCGAAAGCGCCGGCGCCAATCCTGGACCCGTTTGTTATGGCGGCGGAGGGACCGAACCGACCGGCACTGATGCCGCGGTCGCGTTAGGCTACATCGATCCTGACTATTTCGCCGGAGGCGAGATCAAGCTTGATCGCGCCGGTGCCCGCGCCGCGATCGAAGCGAAGGTTGCGCGCCCGCTCGGACTGGATACCGATGTCGCGGCTCTTTCAATCCTGGATGTTCAAGTCGCCAACATCATTGGCGGCATGCGAAAAGTCACCGTTGAAGTTGGCAGGGACCCGCGTGACTTTGTGCTCCTCCCTTTCGGGGGTGCCGGTGGCCTTTATGCCGGCTTGGTGGCCGAGGAAGCGGGGATGAGCCGGATCATGCTGCCCCAACATCCGAGTGTGCTCTCCGCGCTCGGCATGCTGATGACGGATGTCCGTCGTGATGGGGTCGTAACCCGTGTGTCGCGCCTGGACCGCACCAGCAGTTCCGAAATCGCGGCGATTGCGGCGGACCTCGCCAACCACGGAATCGCAACTCTCGGAAAGGAGGGCATCGAGCGCAGCCAGATTCGAACTGTTCTTTCCTGCGACATGCGCTATGTCGGCCAGGCCTACGAGCTCAACGTACCTGTTCCAGACTGGCCCGACTGTCCGGAAATCGATTTGGTACGACTTACTTCGGCGTTCCATGAGCAGCATCGCCTTTTCTACGGTCAATGTTCCGAAGGGGAGCCAGTCGAGATCGTTAGCTACCGGATCGAGACCACGGGGCTGGTCGAGAAAGCGGAACTGCGGGCTCTGCCGCCAAGAGACGCGGAACGCCCCGTGCCGAGGACAAGCCGCGACGTGTTATTTGACCGATCGCAAGGCTGGAGCCGGTGTCCGGTCTTCGAGCGCGCCGCGTTGGCGGCACAAGACACGCTGACCGGCCCCGCCATTATCGAGGACAGAGGCTCATCCTTTGTTTTGCGCCCCGGTCATCAGCTCCTGGTAGATGGGGTCGGCAATATCTTCGTAAACGTTCCGCAGGCAGCGACAAGGCACGCGGAAGAGCAGTTGAACGGATGAGAACGATGGCCGAGTTTGACCCTGTCACCCTTGAGGTCGTGGGTAACTATCTGGTTTCCATCGTCCGGGAAATGGGCACGACCCTTATGCGGACGGCCTATTCCGTAATCCTGCGCGAACAGATGGATTGCACGACGGCTCTTTTCGACAGTCGGGGGCAGTTGATTGCGCAAGCGGACCACGTCCCCTCTCATCAAGGAACGCTGTCTTACGCGGCACGATGGGTTTCCGAGAATTTCCGCATGGAGCCGGGCGACGTGGTGATGTTGAACCATCCCTATCGGGGGGGGACACATCATCCGGATATCATGATCTTCAAGCCGATATTCTTCGAAGGTCGACAGGTGGCGCTGGCAGGCGCCCTGGGGCATCAGATCGACGTTGGTGGCCGCTCTCCCGGTAGCGTGGCGACAGATGCCCGCGACGTCTTCGAGGAAGGGCTCATCATACCTCCGCTGAAGCTGTACAAACGTGGTGAACTCGTCGAGGAAGTCCTTCAGATCCTGGAGGCCAACATTCGCGTGCCCGAAGAGACGATGGGGGACGTGCGTGCGGAGATTGCGGCGACGACGGTCGGTGAGCGGCGCTATATCGAACTCTGCGAGAAATATGGCGGCGCTGAACTTGAAAGGATCGTCAGCGACCTCCTCGACCATTCCGAGCAAATGATGCGCCGGGACTTGCGGAGGTTCCCGAAAGGCACTTATCGCGCCGTCGGCTTCATGGATGGCGACGGGATTGACGACGAACCCGTGCGGATCGAGGTGGCGGTAACCCTCGGAGATGACGGGGTCGTCATTGATTTCACCGGATCGAGCGAACAACGCAGGGGGCCATTCAACTGCTCCGTTTCTTCCGTGCAGGCGGCTTGCTTTTGCGCGGTCCGCTATATGGCGGATCCAGCGATCCTGCAGAACGAAGGTTGCTATCGTCCGATCAGGCTCGTCCTGCCAGAACGATCTGTCGTCAATCCCGAGAAACCGGCTCCCCTGAGCGGGCGCTTCCATACGCTGGAGCGGATCGCCACGACGATCGTCGCGGCCTTCAATGGCGCACGTGGTGAAGATGCCGTCGCCAACGGCCATGGACATCTCACGTCGTTCTCGACCTCAGGGCGAAGGCAAGGAGCACCCGGGACCTTCGTGCTGTTCGAATATCACGGTGGAGGTTGGGGCGGTACGTCGCGGTGCGACGGGCTTGATGCGACCTTCGGGCTTATGGCGAATTGTTTCGACAATCCGGTCGAGGCCATCGAGCTGAG
>SCRB01000553.1 GCA_004299545.1 Rhizobiaceae bacterium | reverse complement strand
TTGTCCCGCGGGCAGAACGGTGACCCGATCGGATTGAGCACCACTGTCAGGGACATCACGTTTCTCGGTAACAACACCCATGTTTCGACGGTGACGGACTGGAACGAGGCGCTTTCGGTCAGGCTGCCGTTCGGGCACGAGGCCGTCAGCGGTCTCAGCCGTGGCGACAAGGTCTGGATTAGTTGGGATCCTGCGTCGGCGCACGCGTTTTGCGACCAGGCTGCCTGAACGCTTCTATCGGTACTGGCCTCTTTTTTCTTTGTTCGCGCACCCCAAGGAGGAATCATGTGATTAGAAAGGCTCTGAAATCGTTGACATTTGTTCCTGCCGGGCCCGTCTCGAATAGGCCGCCAACGGTAGAAAATCCGAAATAGCTGTCGTCGTTGTTGAGTAACGAGCAGCCGCCGACACGCCGCAAAAGACCTATCCGCTCGGCCTCGTGCTGAAGGCTTGCCCCGAGATCGCCGATTATGCCCCCAACGGCATCACCGCCTGGCGCGACCTGATGGCAACGGTCGCGCAGGTACGAGGATATCTGGGCGTTTCGCCCTCCGCCTACGAGGACGCCTGCCATGTCATGGGCCCCGAAACCGCGGCCATCGTCGTCGCCTGCATCCTGTAGCGCGCCAACCACATCAACTCCGCCGGCGGCTATCTCAGAGCCCTTACCGAAAAGGCGAGGGCAGGGCAGTCTTCCGTCGGTCCTATGCTCACGGCTGCGCTCAAAGCCAACGAAACAGCGCAACCCAGAAAAACCGGATGACAGGCCGTGCGTTTCAGAACGTAACCAATGGCACGAAGCGCACAGCTGGACTACCTTCCAATCATGATTCGCCCCGCACCACGACCCGCCGAGACCCCGCCGCCGCTGCGCATGCCGGCCTGGGCGCTGCCCGTCGAGGGCGCTTCGGACATGATCGATGCCGCCTTCTTCGCCGGGGCGGCGGCGCATGCGCTCGACCTCGTGATCCGGTCGGAACCGGTCTGGGGCGGTGTCTGGCGCCAGCGGCTGGCCCTGCGCGCCGCTGCCGCAAGCGTAAGGCTGATCGGGCGGGGTGAGGATGAGGCTGCGCTCCGCGATTCCTGGTGTTTGCGACAGATCGATGCCGATCCCGGCCCTGCCGGCAATATTCTGCGGGCATGGAGGCATCTGGTGACGCGGCGGTCGACGGTGGACGGAAATGAGCTGGCCGTTGTGGCCGAATGGCTCGGGCTTCGCCGGGGCGAGGCGCTTGCAAGCCTTCCCGGCACGATCGAGGCGGTGGTGCGGTCCGCGCGGCCGGCGCCGTTGGCTGCTGCCGCAATCGCGGGCCATGTCATGGCCACGCGGCCGGATGCCGAGATTTTGGCCTGGTGGCTCGCCGATCTTGTGCTGGCGGAAAAGCTGTGCTGGCCGCGACCGGTGCCCTTGCTGGCGATGCAGGCTCCGGGATCGGTTTTCCGGACAGGGAGCCGGCGTGGCAAACGGATCCGGCCGGGAGAAGAAGGGTTTGAGCAGGCCCTTTGCCTTGCCTTTTCCAGTAGCGCGGTAGAGGCCCTGCGCCTGGCGGCGGACATCGCCCGTTATGCCGAGCGCCTTTTTGCCATAGCGCCGAAATTGCGGGCCAAAGGGGCAGGAGAGGTGATCCGGAAATTGCTCGACGAAGATGCCGTGCCCGGCACGCTGACGACGAAAACACTGTCGCGTTTCGGCGCGCGGCGGCTGTTTCAGAGGCTGCAGGACGCCGATGCCGTACGCGAGCTTTCCGGCCGCCCCGCCTTCCGGCTGTACGGGCTGTAGTCATGGCTGAAGCGCTGGTCCGGAAAAAGGGGAAGGGAAACGGCCGGCAAATGCCGGATGGCGGTCGGTCGAGCAACGGGCCACTCGATACGGAACTGGAACATTTGCCGCCGAAACTCAGATGGCGGGAATGGATGGGCCGGGTGGAAGCGGTGATCTTCGCCGCGAGCGATCCGGTTGGCCGTGACGTTCTCGCTCGCATCGTGGGAAAAGACTGCAGCATCGATATGATCATCGACGACATCCAGGCTGAACTCGCCGATCGGCCCTATGAACTCGTTGCAGTTGCCGGTGGCTTCCAGCATCGGACCAGAAAGGTCTTCGCGGATGCCATTCGCAGCGCGATCGGCGCAGCGGCAGGGCAGGGGGCAGGCAATCCCAAACCGCTGTCGGAATTCGAGGCCCTCATCCTGATGTGTATCGCCTATTTCCAGCCTCTCACCCGCGGGGAGCTTTCCAGCTTTTTCGGCAGGGAGGTCAGTCGCGACATGATCGCGGCCCTGCGCGCGCAAGGCTTTATCGCATCCGGCCCACGCTCGCCGCAGCCCGGCGCGCCCTATACCTATGTCACGACCAGGGCGTTCCTCTCTCATTTCGGGCTCGGCACGCTCAGGGACTTGCCCGACTTCGAGGCGCTGGAAGACGCCGGCCTGCTGTCGAAGGAAAAACTTCTCGCCGGCGATATCCCGACAGGCTTCGCGGATGGTCCGGACGATGACGATGAGGATATGGGCGACACTGCCAGACTGGATTAGAATATCCGTTCCAGCTGTTTGATCCCGGCGTTTGCTGGAGCGGATTGAGGCTGAGGGCCGGCCTACTCCATGCCGGACACATTCCGGTTTGCCTTCTGTTGGGCGTCGGGCGTTTCATCCGCAAGGCATAGAAGCGTCAGTGCCGGAGATGATGCTTCGTCATCAAGGAGCCGTTGGGGTTGGTCGGTCCGGTGCTGTGGCCGAAGGTGGTCTTCGCCAGACCGCCGAGCCTGACGGGATGCACGCCCTGCTTCGGCGGGGAGCCGGAGCCTAAATAGTTGGCGCCGGCATAAGGCGGGTGCAGGAGTCCGGCGAGCGTGCGCGGCGGCCTCGTGCGGCTGGATACAACCGTGCCGGTGCACTTGCCGTTTACGCAGTTCACTGCATTCCCGTTGTTGACGTTGACACAGCCGTAGGAGCCGTCCTTGTAGCTATCGTATTGGGCTCCCGCGCCTTCGCAGTCCTTCTTGACCGTCGCCCGGGAGTAGCTGCCCCCGAGGGCTATTCTCTTGACAGCCAGTGCCGGATTTATCGCCAGCCCCACAGCAAGGATAAAAGTTGCGGACGTCGTGGCGGCAATTTGTATTGCACGCATTTGAACCTCCCTGGTTGAGCGCAGTGCATTTCTGTCTTGACACCGATGGCCAACGCTCCGTCTCACAGAAAATAAAGTAACGACTGGAGGTTCACGATCGGCTTGCGGTGATCGCGGACGTTCGGGCAGCCAGTGAAGTTGCGATGGTTGCAGTGTGGGTCGTAGTGGTGGCCCGGACGTGGAGACGGTCGGCGGTGGTCGCGGACGACCGTCGTCGATTGCGCCGGATGATAGATGATCGGGTTATGGCTCGAACCCGGCCCGTGCACCGGGCCGGTGCCGAGGGGGCCGCCGCTGCCGCTCGCCCAACCATCGCCATGGTGGTGGTGGTAATGATGGTGGGCCAAAGCACCACCCGCCGACCCGAGGAAAAGGACGCCAGCCGCGACCGCCACGGCGAGCAGGGAACATATTGGTTGGGACTTTGTCATGACTGCCTCCTGACGGTTTGCCTTCCAAGGGAGAGCAAGAGCCGTCCTGTGACCGTTCATTTCCTGACGATGACGACTTCCAGATATTCGCCGGGCACGACCATCGTGGCGTCCCCGGCGCGATTGAACCGGGCGATCAGGTTTTCGAGATCGGCGGCAAGAGCGTTTTGCTTCGCCTCATCGAGCGCGGCGAAAGCTTTGACCATCGGCCCGTAATAGGTCTTGAACACATCGATGAAGTGCGCGGCCGAGCGATAGCGGAACATGAAATCGCGCGGCTCGGCCCGGATCGAGGCGGCGCGATCGCCGAACAGGTCGTGCAGATGGTCGCGCGTGCCCCACAGCAGCGGCGATTGCACGCCGGCCGGCGGCGGGACATAGCGGCCGATCGCCCTGAATATTTCCCCGATGAACCCCTGCGGCGTCCAGTTGGCCAG
>SCRB01000552.1 GCA_004299545.1 Rhizobiaceae bacterium | reverse complement strand
CGCAGGAGTACACTTGGCCTTCTTGGCGCTTCCGTGGTCGCGGGAGTCACTTCTCGGCCTGGTTCGCTGTGGGCGGCCAGCGACGACACGATCCGCTTCGGCGGCTCGCTCGGAATGTCCGGCATTTATGCGGAGACGGGCCTTAACATCAATCACGGCTACAAGACCGCCATTCGCTACGTCAATGAAGTGAAGGGCGGCGTCAAGATCGGCGGAAAGACCTACAAGCTTGAGCTCGGCATCGTCGACGACGCCAGCGATCCGGCGCGCGCCACCACGCTGATCCAGCGCCAGGTCGATGACGACGTCAATTTCTTCCTCGGCTCCTACGGCAGCAACGTGGTTCTACCCTGTGCCAGCATCACGGAGGCCGCCGGGCGCGTGACGGTGCAGGTCGGCGCCTCATCGGATCAGATCTTCACGCAGGGCTACAAGAACATATTCGGCTTCTTCCCGCGCGCCAGCCGGGCGTGGGAGTCGAGCCTCGAATTCTTCAAGTCGATCAAACCAGCGCCCAAGGCGGTCTCGATCATTGCGACGAACGACGCCTTCTCTAAGCTCAACGCCAAGGCTGCCGCGGCAGGCTGCGCCAAGATCGGCATGAAGGTGCTAGACGTGATCAACCTGCCCGAGCAGGTCACCGACGCATCGAGCGCCCTGGCCACGATCCGCTCGCGCACGCCCGACATCCTGATCACCACCACCGTCTCGGCGAACTCACTGACGCTTGTCCGCCAGATGATCTCGACCGACACCAACGTGGCGCTGCTCTATCAGTTTCTCGGACCGCAGATGCCCGTCTACCGCAAGGATCTGGGGGCAAAGGCCAACGGCGTCATTATGCAGCTTCCGTGGGACTCCAGCTTCACCTTCAAGGATCCTCTGTTCGGCGACACACAGTCCTATATCGACTACTACAACAAGACGAACGATCGACCGCTAGAATACCACACGGTCGGCGCTCCGGCCTGCATCACCACCTATCTGGAGGCGATGAAAATGGCCGGGAGCATCGATCCCGCTGCCGTTCGTGACGCGTTGGCGGTGATCAACATCAAGACCGCCTACGGCCCTGTCCGCTTCACCAAAGACGGCGACGGCGATCCGATCCTGATGGGCGCGCGCATAGGCCAAGTGCAGGGCGGAGAAGTGAAGGTTGTCTTTCCTGGCGACATGAAGACTGCGGAACTGATGTATCCGGTGCCGCACTGGGATAAAAAGAGCTGAACACGAGCTTTCGGCGTGGCATCCGCCGTACGGTAATCGGTCTGGAGGGCGTTTCGGCGATGAATTCATTCTCGTGCAACGGGCAATGGTATGGAGGCGGACGGCATCGTCGAACGACCGCAATGCGGCGAAATCCGGGACCACTGAGCGCTGCCGGCTGGAACGCCACCCGACTGGCCACCGTCTCTGACCACCGCGGCCAAGGGCAGGCGGCAATGTGCAAAGCCGCCCCTGCCCCTCATCATGGTATGCGCCGCAGGTCCATCACCCTCGTCCTTCGCTGCTCGAAGCCCTTTCCATATGCGGTCCCGGCGCGGGCCAGCCTCCAGAGCACGAAATTCGTGAGTCCACGACCCGGCATCGCGAGGCGGTAATGAACGGAGTGATACTTGCTCAAACCCTGGTCGACGGGCTGATCCTGGGCGGCATCTTCGCTCTTTCGGCGGCGGGCTTCTCGCTGATCTTCGGCGTGCTTGGGATCATCAACCTCGCGCACGGCATATTCGTGCTCATCGGGGCCTATATCGGGCTGGCAATCGGCCGCGAGACCGGCATCGACCCGTTGGCCGCGCTGCCGATAACGGTCATCGTCCTATATGTCGGTGGCTATCTGCTGCAACGCACACTGGTCGCCGCGGCCGTGCGCCGCGGTTCGCTGATGAGCAGCCTGCTTATCACCTTCGGCATCAGCCTGATGCTGCGCGACCTGATCTTGCTCGCCTTTGGTCCGAACGTGCAGACGCTGTCGTCGTCCTGGCTGCTGCCGACGCTTCACTGGGGCAGCGTCCTGATCGACGGCGCGCGCGCTACCGGGCTCATCGCCAGCCTCGTGTTGCTCGGCCTGCTGTCATTCCTCCTCTACCGGACCAAGCTCGGCCGCGCCATGCGCGCCACGGCGCAGGAGGATTTCGCCGCCGGCCTCTGCGGCATCGACGTCGACAACGTCTATGCATCCACCTTCGGGCTTTCGGCCGCCTTCGCCGGCGCTTCCGGCATCATCATTGGCCTGATCAATCCATTCGTTCCCTCTGACGACAACTACTGGACACTGAACGCCTTCGTCGTCGTCGTCCTTGGTGGCGTCGGCAGTCCGATGGGCGCGCTGCTCGGAGGCCTGCTGCTTGGCGCCATCAGCACCTTCTCCTCGCAATATGTCGGCTCGCTTTATCCCAACGTCTTTATCTTCGGGACCCTGTTCCTCATGCTGATCCTGCGTCCCAACGGTCTGCTCGGCAGTGCCTATAAAGGGTCGGTATGATGGGTGCGTTCAATAAGCGGATAACGGGCTGGGAATGGCTTGGGGCGGCAGCGGTGTTGATCCTCCTCGTGCTGCTGCCCTTCGTCGCCTCTTCCTTCCAGCTGCGCCTGGCGCAGCAGGTGCTGCTGTTCGGCGGCGTCGCTCTCGCCTGGAGCCTACTCGGTGGTTTCACACAATACTGGAGCTTCGGCCACGCCGCCTTCTTCGGACTCGGGGCCTTCACCGCAGGCTTGCTGGCGCAGGCGCTCGGGCACGGGATATCCGGCCCGGTGAAGCTGTTGCTCGGCCTGGCGCTGGCGGCGCTGATCAATTTCGCCGTGGCCGCGGTTATGGCTATGCCGGTGCTGCGCCTCAGAGGCACCTATTTCGCCATCGCCATGCTGGCGCTGGCGCAGGTCCTCGGCGAGGTCAGCAAGACGTTTGACATCTTCCAGGGTTCGATGGGCTTCGTCCTGCAGCGCATCGCCGTTCCGGGCCTCAACAGCGTCCAGACCTTTTATCTTTTGTTCCTTCTCTTCGCGGTCGCCAATGTCGCGATCTTCGTATGGGTCAAGCGCTCGCGGATCGGCATGGGGCTGACCTGCGTAGGCCAGGACGAGGACACGGCGGCCATGCTCGGCATCCCCACCGAGCGCTACAAGCTGCTCGCCTTCGTGCTGAGTGCAGTGCTGACCTCCATCGGCGGCGTCCTCTATGCCTATAGCCTGGCCTTCATCACGACCGACACCGTGTTCCGCATCGATATCAGCTTGAACCTAATCCTGTTCAGCATGGTCGGCGGGCTCGGCACGGTGGCCGGCCCCTTCATCGGCGCCGCCATCATGATCTTCATCACGCAAGTCGTACTCGGCGGCCTTCTGCACCTGCATTTTCTGGTTACCGGCGCAATCTTGGTCTTCATCGTCATCGCCGCGCCCACGGGTATCATAGGCCTGCGCAACCGGCTGCCGGGCCTGGCGCGGAGAGCCACGGGATCGGAGGCGCGGACATGAGTATCCTGAGCCTCGAGGGGGTCGGCAAGCGGTTCGCGGGCCTGCGCGTCATCGACGGCATCTCCTTCGAGGTGACCGAACGCAGTATAACCAGCATCGTCGGTCCGAACGGCGCCGGCAAGTCGACATTGTTCAACATCATTTCGGGTTATCTGAAACCGACTGAGGGACGCGTTGCGTTCCGCGGTGAGACAATCACCGGCTTGGCGCCCTACCACATCTGCCGACGAGGTATCGCCCGAGCCTTCCAGATATCAAAGCCGTTCCCGGAACTCAGCCTGCGCGAGAACGTGCTCGTGGCTGCCAATTTCGGCCGCGCCGGCGAGCGTGACGTCGACACGGTGACTCACCAGGCCCTCGACATCTGCAATCTGCGTCCGGTCGCCGCGCAGCAGGCCCGCACGCTCAGCATCGGCAATCTGCGACGCCTGGAAATCGCCCGTGCGATCGCGGCGCGGCCGCTTCTCCTGCTGGCCGACGAACCCTGCGCCGGGCTGAACGACACCGAAACGCGGGAACTGAGCGAGGTGCTGCTGCGGATCCGCGATTCGGGAATCACGGTGCTTCTGGTGGAGCACGATCTCAAGGCTGTGCGCAGCGTCTCCGACCGCGTCATCGTCATCGAGGCGGGTCGGCAGATCGCCGACGGCACGGCGGACGAAGTCTTCGCCGATCAGGCCGTGATCGACGCATATCTCGGAGTGCCGATGACATGAAGGGGCTGGAGGTCGACAACATTTACTTCGCCTATGGCGGGGCGCGCGCCCTGGCCGGCGCGTCCCTGCGGGCGGAGCCGGGTGCGATCGTCACGCTGCTGGGGTCCAACGGCGCCGGCAAGACGACCACCGCCAAGGTAATAGCCGGCGCGCTGATGCCAGCCAGCGGCAGCGTCTCGTTCGACGGCGTGCTCCTCTCGGGCCTGCCGACCCACAAGGTCATGCGACACGGCGTCGTGCTCGTGCCGGAGGGGCGGCGGGTGTTTTCGCGCATGACAATCCAGGAAAACCTGCTGATGGGCGCCTACAAGGAAAACCGCCAGCAGCGCGTGGCGGAACTTCTGGAAAAGTGCTTCACCACTTTTCCGCGACTAAAGGAGCGGCGCAGCCAGCTCGCCGGTTCGCTGAGCGGCGGTGAGCAGCAGATGCTCGCGATCGCGCGCGGCCTGATGGCCGAGCCGCGCCTTCTCATGCTCGACGAACCCTCTCTCGGCATCATGCCGAAGCTGGTGCGCGGTATCTTCGAACTCATCGTCGAAATCGCGGCTTCCGGTGTGTCGATCCTGCTGATTGAGCAGAACGCCCGCGCCTCGCTCGACATCGCCTCCTACGCCTACGTGCTTGACAAGGGGAAGATCATCCTCGAGGGCGCCGGCAGGGATCTGCTCGCCGACGCGTTCGTCCAGAACGCATATCTGGGAACCTGAGTGTAGTTGTAACAACGAAGGAATGACCTATGTCGACACTGACCTCCCCGCGGCTGCTGCGCGCCGCCGACACGCTGGTCACCAAAAGCTTCGCCGTGGCTTCGGGCGAGAGCGTGCTGATCACGGCGGACTACCAGGCAGAGACGCAGCTTCTGGATGCGATCGCAGGCGCGGTGTCGCGGGCAGGCGCCAAGCCCCTCGTCGCCCTGTCGCCGGTGCTGCCCTACCAAGGGGGGTATGTCGGATCCCTACGTCCCGGACACACTCAAGGCGGCCATGCTGGAATCCGACGTCTGGTTCGACCTGTGCTTTCCTTATCATGCTGGTTCCGGCGGACATTCGGCCTCTATGGAGAAGGGGCGCACGCGCTACTGCCTGCTGTCGCTGTCCTCGGCCGAAACGTTCGAGCGGCTTTACGGCTGCGTCGATTTCGAGGCCATGATGGCATTCAACGTCGCGCTGGCCGAGCATTTCGGCTCCGCCGAGGGTGAGACAGTGCGTTTCACCTGTCCGCTCGGCACCGACGTAACGATGACGCTGGACAAGATCAAGGTGGCGCGCAGGAGCGTCAGTTCCAAACCCGGCATGTACACGGTTCCAGGCGCACAGAGCTTCTATCCGATAATGGAAAGCGTGAAGGGCAGGATCGTCATCCAAGCCCTGTTCGATGAATATTACCGCAGCCTGCGCAAGCCCATCACCATTCAGGCGGATGGCACCATCCAACACATTTCGGGTGGCGGCATCGAGGATAGAATCAGCTTCGACCGGGCACTGAAGCGCGCCGGTGGCGGGAATGACTACGGCAACTTCATCCACTTCACCTTGGGCTTCCACCCCGCGGCAATGATGACGCAGCGCCAGTTCATCGAGGATATCCGCGTGCCTGGCAGCAACGCCATCGGCATGGGCCTGCCTTGGTGGGAGCCGGGCGGCGGCGAGAACCATCCCGACGGGGTGGTGTTCGATCAGTCACTCTGGATCGGAGATGACAAGCTGGTCGACGAAGGCTGCTTCAACGGCCCCGGGCCGCTGCAGAAGCTCTATGACAACATGTCCCGCCAATTGCACTGATATCCCGGATGACATCGCCACATGCATAAGATCGACCCCTCGCGCACAGACCTTGCGCGGGAATATCGAGACCGTCCCGTCGGGCCGCACAGCGCGGAGCTTCAGAAGCTTCTGAAGATCTTGCGCTGGGACCGGTTCGAGGAGCGCATCATTGCCGTCCAACCGCAGCGCGGCGGCCCCTATGTGCTAGCGCGTAGCACCGGCAGGAAGGGCTCGGCAATCGAGGTCTTTGAAGGGGCAGAGTTCTCCGACGCGCAAGCCGCGCAATGGGCGATATTCCGGGCCCGCTGGCGTCAGCATACGGGCGTGCCCCTGGACCTCGACGGCGAGCCGCCACTGCCGGAGTCTGGCACCTTGCGCACCGGGCTGACACGACGCGCCGTGCTCGGCTACGCCGATAGGTTCAGCGTCGAGGCAGGCTCCCCGATCGCCTTCAAGATCAGCGCCGAGGCGCCTTACAGGCTGAGCTTCGAGAGGCTGATCTGCGGCGACAACGCAAGCATCGGGCACAAGGCCGAGCCGATTTCCACGCCACTTGACGGCGAATATGCCGGGCGTCGGCAGTTGGCCGTGACTGGTTCCTATGTCCAGGTCGATCCACTGCCAGATCCGGAGAAAGGCGGCTTTGCTTTCTGTGCCTATATCTGGCCGACGACCCCCGGTCTCGGGCGCCGGCAGATCGTCATGGGCTCGCCCTCCTGCGCCATGGTAATCGAATCGGGACGCGGCCTCGCATTGCGTGTCGGTGAGCATATCGTAGCCACGGGCGTACCGCTGCTGGAACGTCACTGGTATCTCGTCTGCGCCAGCTACGACGCAGCCACCGGCAAGGCGTGCGTGATCCAGCGCCCGCTGTTGGAATACGCACAGCGCGGTGACACCAGCGCCACGGCGCGAAGCGTCGTCCCCTCGCTCGCCCGACCCGACTGGAGCGCTTTTCGCATCGCCGCCGGATACGGTGCCGATGGCGCGGCTAGCGCGCATTTCAATGGAAAGATCGACAGTCCAACCGTCATGGCCCGAGCCCTGAACGACGCCGAAGTGGGTGCCGTCGCAGCGAGCGGAGTTCCACCGTCCGACGTGCCCCTTCTCGCCCGTTGGGATTTCAGCCGGGACATTCCGACGACCAATATCGTCGACACCTCCGGCAACGGCCGTCACGCCCACACCGTCAATCTACCGACGCGAGCGATGAAGGGGTGGAACTGGGACGGTACCGAATACAACTGGGTCCACAAGCCGGATCATTACGGCGCGATCCATTTCCACGACGACGACCTTCATGATTGCGGGTGGGAAACAGATTTCCGGTTCGACGTTCCAGAGACATTGAAGAGCGGGCTCTACTGCGCACGACTCGAATGCGAGGGCGAATGCGAGTACATTCCCTTCGCTGTCCGTCCGCCAAGAGGAACGGCGAAGGCGCCCATGGCGCTGATCCTGCCGACGGCAAGCTACTGGGCCTACAGCAACACCCACCACCATCTCGAGTGGCGCGAGGGCGAGAATGTTCGCGGCGTCTTCACCACGATCGATGCGACGACGCTTTACCTGCATGAGCATCCGGAGCTCGGCTGTTCGCTCTACGACCATCATAGCGACGATAGCGGCGTGTGCATCGCCTCGCGCCTGCGGCC
>SCRB01000551.1 GCA_004299545.1 Rhizobiaceae bacterium | reverse complement strand
GCTGGGGCTTCTGGCGCAGGCCTTCGGCGTGCTTGCCTATGTCTTCGCCAGCCAGATCGGAGAATTCTATAGCGTAGCGGCGGTGGTCGGCTTCATCTATGCCGGCCATCGCCGTGCCGCCGATGATCGTGCCCATCATGCGGAGCGGGAAATTCTCGCGCACGATCACGGCATAGAGCGGCATGACGCCGGCATAGATGAAGCCGACCACCGCCGCTACGCTATAGAATTCTCCGATCTGGCTGGCGAAGACATAGGCAAGCACGCCGAAGGCCTGCGCCAGAAGCCCCAGCACCAGCACGCGCTGGGCGCCGAAGCGGTCGCCCATGATGCCGAAGGCGAGCCGACCGAACATGCCGGCAAAGCCCTCGACGCTGTAGATCGAAACGGCGGCGATCGTCGGTATGCCGCAGGTGATCGCATAGCTGACCGTGTGGAAGATCGGGCCGGAATGCGTGGCGCAGCAGAAGAAATTGGCCGCAAGCAGAATGACGAATTGCGGTGAGCGCACCGCCTCGCGCACGGTCATGTCAGACTGCGGCCCCGCCTCGGCAAAAGCGCCCTGCCCGGCATCGAGTTGCGGCGGGCGACGCACCAGCATGGCTGTCGGGATCATGATCAGAGCCGCAATGCCGGCGATGACGAGCATCGAAACGCGCCATCCATGGGTGGTGATCAGCCACGCCGCGAGCGGCGACATCGTCATCGGCGCCATGCCCATACCGGCGGAAACGAGCGACATGGCAAGGCTGCGCTGCGTGTCAAACCAGCCCGTCACGGCCGCCATCATCGGCACCAGCACGGCTGTGGCCGCGCCGCCGACCAGAAGGCCGAAGAGAAACTGGAACTCGATGAGCGAGGCTGCCCGGCTGGCGAGCGCCAGACTTGCCGGGAGGATAATGGAGCCGGCCAGCACCACCGGACGCGGCCCGAAGTGGTCCGACAGGCCTCCCCAGATCATGCTGGCGAAAGCCATGGCCAGGAAGCCGAGCGTCATTGCCCCGGAGATGCCCGCGACGGACCAGCCGGTTTCGCGCGCCATGGTCAACAGGAAGACGGGCAGCGAAAACATCGATCCGGCGGCAACACAGCCAAGGACGCCGCCCGCGGCGACGATCACCCAACGATAGGAAGACTGAACCATGACCCTTCTCCGAATCCCTCGCCTGCCGGCAAGTGCCGCGTGCATTCAAAGAACGTGAGAGCGCCTGCAAACCCGACAATGTGGAATTCGATCGCATGAAAATTTTTGCCGATCCCCTTCCAAAGCGAAGGGAATCTCGCGGAAGTGCCTTTCCGGCATAGGTGGAGAAGCGCGCATCGATACAACCAAAAGCGTTATATTAACAACCCTTGCGCGCATGAAATCCATGGAGCAGCCCGGCCGAATCGCCCTACGCCTCCATGCCTCGAAACAGGAGCAAGGCTGATGGAAAGCTGCACGGATGCAAACGGCCACACATGGGAAATCTACCACAACACGGATGGGTGGCGTTGGAGGCACAAGGCATCGAACGGGCTAACCGTCGGGCTTCAACTCAAGGCTATTCGAACAAGAGCGACTGCATCGCCAACGCGCGAGCCAACGGCATGACCTGCACGCCACGCTAAAAGCAGAGCGACGAAAAGCAAACGCGGAGGATGTCCAGCCCTACCGCTTGCAGGTGTCGGCGTCCTGCGGGAAGAGTGCCAGGTTGACGAGTTTCCCCTTCATGGAAAAATCGCCATAGTCCATCGTCAGGTCGCGGGTGATGCCGTTGTCGAGAAGCTTGAAGCTGATCCGATAGGTCGGCGTCTCCTCCCCCTCCTTCCTGGCGTCTTTCGTCGTATCGAAATAGGCCACCGTGACCGGCCAATACCGATCGAGCTTAGCCCCTTT
>SCRB01000550.1 GCA_004299545.1 Rhizobiaceae bacterium | reverse complement strand
TGATCGAGAACATTTTCTCGCTCGACGGGCTGGGCCTCCTCGGCTACCGGTCCATTCTCGACCGCGACTATCCGGTCGTCTTCGCCAATCTCTACATCATGTCGCTGATCGGCCTTTTCGTCAGCCTCATCTCCGACCTCACCTATACATGGGTCGATCCGCGTATCGATTTCGAGCGGAGGGACGTCTGATGCCCGACGTCCAGGCGCGCGTCGCGCTCGAACCCGTCACCGCCACGGTGAAGCGGCCTTTTCTTTCGCAGCTCAACCAGCGGCGCTGGCGCAATTTCAAGGCCAACAGGCGCGGCTACTGGTCTCTGTGGATTTTCCTCTTCCTCTTCGTCCTGACGCTCTTCGCCGAACTCATCGCCAATGACAGGCCGATCCTCGCCTCCTACAAGGGCGAGATTCTGTTCCCCGCCGTCATCGACTATCCGGAAGCAAAGTTTGGCGGGTTCCTGGCGGAAACCGATTATCGCGATCCGGTGATCTCCGACGAGATCAAGGCGCATGGGTGGCTGATCTGGCCGCCGATCCGCTATTCCTACCAGACCGTCAACAACGAGATACCGACGCCGGCGCCGTCCAAGCCGTCCTGGCTCTTCTCGAAGAAGGATCGCTGCCAGCGCTATCCGAAAGATGCCGCCGACCCCGGCTGCGTCATCGGCAATTGGGACTGGCTCGGCACGGACGACCAGGCGCGCGACGTTCTGGCGCGCGTCATCTACGGTTTCCGCATATCTGTCCTGTTCGGTCTGGCGCTGACCTTCTTCTCGGCGATCGTCGGCGTCGCCGCCGGCGCGGTACAAGGTTATTTCGGCGGCTGGACGGACCTCATCTTCCAGCGCTTCATCGAGATCTGGTCATCAATCCCCGTCCTCTATCTCATCCTCATCATCGCGGCGGTTCTGCCGGCGGGCTTCTTCGTCCTGCTCGGCATCATGCTCCTCTTTTCCTGGGTGGCTCTGGTGGGCGTCGTGCGAGCGGAATTCCTGCGCGCGCGCAACCTCGAATATGTCAACGCGGCCCGCGCGCTCGGCGTACCGAACCGCACCATCATGTTCCGTCACATGCTGCCGAACGCGATGGTGGCGACGCTGACCTACATTCCCTTCATCCTCAACCATTCGATCACGACACTAACCTCTCTCGACTTCCTCGGCTTCGGCCTGCCGCCCGGCTCGCCCTCGCTCGGCGAACTCCTGAAGCAGGGACAATCCAACCTCAACGCACCATGGCTGGGATTCACCGGCTTTTTCGTGCTCGCCTTGATGCTGTCGCTTCTTATCTTCATCGGAGAGGCGGTGCGCGACGCATTCGACCCGCGCAAGACGTTCCAGTGAGCTAAGCTACATGGTATAATAAGATGAGTTTTCTACCATGGAGATGGTCATGGGCATGAACATCAAGAGCGAGAAGGCGCAAAGGCTGGCACGCCAACTCGCTGCTGAAACCGGGAAGAGCATGACCGCCATTATTGAGCAGGCGCTCGAAAGTGAACTTTCCCGGTTGCACAGAGAGCGCAATATCCAGGAGCGTAAGCGTCGTATACGCGAGATCGTCGACAGTTTCGGCCCTGTTCCCGAGGGTGTGACGAGTGACCATTCGGATCTTTATGACGAATGGGGCCTGCCGAAGTGATCGTTGACGCATCGGCGTTTCTCGCCATCCTTCTGGACGAGCCGGAAGGCAGAGTTATGGAAGATATCCTCTTATTCTCCTCGGAGAAGCCCATGATTTCTCCGGTAAATTTTCTGGAAGCCGCCGTACGGGTCGATCGATTGGGCTCACCAGAGAAGTCGCAAAAATTCGACAGGCTGATGTACGAACTGGCGATTGAGATCGCCCCTGTCGATCGTGAACAGGCCCTCCTCGCGCGCAAAGCCTACCAGCGTTTCGGCAAGGGCAACCATCCGGCGAAGCTCAATCTCGGCGACTGCTTCGCCTATGCGCTTGCCAAGGCGCGGAGCGAGCCGCTGCTTTTCAAGGGCGACGATTTCCGCAGGACCGATGTCGAGGCCGCGCTTTGAGCGACGCCCCTCTTCTTTCGGTGCGTGACCTGTCCGTCGCCTTCACCCAGGACGGACACACAAGCCTCGCCGTCGACCACATTTCCTTCGACATAGGGCGCGGCGAGACGCTGGCGCTGGTGGGCGAATCCGGCTCGGGCAAGTCGGTCTCCGCACTTTCGGTCCTGAAACTTCTGCCCTATCCACCGGCCAACCACCCCTCCGGCCAAATCCTGTTCGACGGATTGGACCTCATCGCCCTGGACGAAAAGGGGCTGAGGCGCGTGCGCGGCAACAAGATCACCATGATCTTCCAGGAGCCGATGACCTCGCTCAACCCGCTGCACACGATCGAAAAGCAGATCGGCGAGATCCTTCGCATCCATCGGGGCATGCGCGACAGGAAGGCGCGCGAAAGAACGCTCGAACTGCTGCACGAAGTTGGCATACGCGACCCGGAAAAGCGGCTTGGCGCTTATCCGCACCAGCTTTCAGGCGGGCAGCGGCAGCGCGTCATGATCGCCATGGCACTCGCCAACGAGCCGGAGCTTCTGATCGCTGACGAACCGACCACCGCGCTCGACGTCACCGTGCAGGCGCAAATCCTGGAACTGCTCGCCCGGCTGAAGAAGGCGAACGGCATGTCGATGCTGTTCATCACGCATGACCTCGGCATCGTGCGCCGCATCGCCGACCGGGTCTGCGTCATGACCGGCGGCCATATCGTCGAGACGGGACCGACACAGGCGATTTTCGACAATCCGCAACACGAATATACGCGTCATCTGCTCGCCGCGGAGCCGAAGGGCAAACCGCCTGAAGCCGACGAAGATGCCCCGGTCGTCATGGAAGGGAAGAACGTCCGCGTCTGGTTTCCGATAAAGAAAGGCTTCTTCCGCCGCACCGTCGATCACGTGAAGGCGGTCAACGGCATCGATCTTTCGGTCAGGACGGGGCAGACGCTCGGCGTCGTCGGCGAATCGGGATCGGGCAAGACGACGCTCGGCCTGGCGCTATCGCGGCTGATTTCCTCGCAGGGCGACATCCGCTTCGCCGGCCGCGAGATCGACAAGTTCTCCTTCCGCGACATGCGGCCGCTGCGGCGCGAATTGCAAATTGTCTTCCAGGATCCCTACGGCTCGCTCAGCCCGCGCATGTCGGTCAGCGAGATCATCGAGGAGGGACTGAAAATCCACGAACCCTCCCTCAAAGCCGATGCGCGCGACCAACGCGTCGTCGCCGTTCTGAAGGAGGTCGGCCTCGATCCGGCCACGCGTTTCCGCTATCCGCATGAATTCTCCGGCGGCCAACGCCAGCGCATCGCCATCGCCCGCGCCATGGTGCTTAATCCGCGCTTCGTCATGCTCGACGAGCCCACTTCTGCGCTCGACATGAGCGTACAGGCGCAGGTGGTGGACTTGTTGCGCAACCTTCAGAAGAAGCACGACCTCGCCTATCTGTTCATCAGCCATGACCTCAAGGTCGTGCGTGCGCTCGCCAACCGCGTGATCGTCATGCGTAACGGCGAGGTGGTGGAAACCGGGCCGTCGGAAGAGATTTTCTCGCGTCCCAGGACCGACTATACGAAGGCCCTGATCGCCGCCGCCTTCAAGGCCGAAACCGCGCCGGAAGGCGTCGTCGCGCAATAACCTTTTCGAGGGGAGTTCATGCCCGGTCCAAACCGCATCCTTCTTGCCATCCAGGGTTTTCACCCGCACCGCTGGTACGAGCTTCTATCGGCAAGCCGGCCCGTGACACTGGAGCCGGATGGTCCCGCCGATCCGAGCATCGACTATGCGGTCGTCTGGAAGCACCGGCCGGGTGTCCTCGCCTCCCTCCCCAACCTCAAGGCGATCTTCTCGATCGGCGCCGGCGTCGATCATATCCTGAACGACCCCGCCGTTCCGGATGTGCCGATCGTGCGCGTCGTGGCGCAGAATCTGACGCAATATATGGTCGAATATGTCGTCTGGCGCGTGCTCGACCATCACCGGCAGGGCGCGCTTTACCGCACCCAACAGCCCAGGAAAATCTGGCACGAGCCGCTGCAGCCGCCCGCGGACGAGATCGCCGTCGGCATCATGGGCCTCGGCCAGCTCGGACGCGCCGCCGCGAAGGCACTTCTCGCCCTGGGCTTCAAGGTGAACGGCTGGAGCCGCACCGCGCACACCATGGAGGGCGTTGCAATATGGCATGGCGAAAACGAATTGACGCCCTTCCTCAACGCCACCGACATTCTCGTCGCCCTGCTGCCGCTGACGCCGGCGACGCGCGGCATCGTCGATTACAGCCTTCTCGGCAAGCTTAATCGCGAAAACGGCCTTGGCGGCGCTTTTTTCGTCAATGCCGGGCGCGGCCAGTTGCAGAAGGATGCCGACATCGCGCGGGCGCTCGACGACGGCCTGATCAAGGAAGCAAGCCTCGACGTTTTCGAGACCGAGCCGCTTCCTGAAACGAGCCCGTTATGGACGCATCCGAAGGTGTTCGTCACGCCGCATTCGGCGGCAAGCTCCGACCCGGTGCATCTTGTGCCTCTCATGCTGGAACAGATGGACGCGCTGGAACGGGGCGAAAGGCTGACGAACATCGTCGACAGGAAAGCCGGCTATTGACGGCGCGCGGCGGCGATCTGTCATAGCCTTCGAAAGCACGTCGGCTGGCCGTAGAGCGGCGCGATCCGCGCGATAGCATCATGAATGTTCTCGCGCGACACCATCATCGTGTGGCCGTTCGCGTGCACAAGGTCCTCCCGATCCGCCATGATGCCGACATGGCCTTTCCAGAAGACGAGGTCGCCGCGCCGCAACGCCGCCAGATCCTGCCCGGGATCGAGCGCATTGCCGACGGACCCGGCCTGCATATCGGTGTCGCGGAGCACTGCCTTGCCGGCCATGCGCATCGACAGTTGCACCAGGCCGGAACAATCGATGCCGAATGCGGAGGCCCCGCCCCAGAGATAGGGCGTGAACAGGAGCGTCTCGGCAACGGAAACGAAATCCTCCGCCTTGTCGCCGAGCGGCGCCAGATGCGCCGCGATCACGAACGCTCCGCCTCCCAGCGTCGCATAACGCGTGCCGCGGTTTTCAACGAAATCAACGACCCTGACCGACGAACCGAGCGAAAGAACATCGCGCCGCGGACGCTTGAGGTCGGGACCGGGATAAATGAAAGTCCGGGGCACGGAAACAACATGGGTCGGCGCCGGCCGGTTCTCACCAAGAGCGGAGAGCGCGACATAACCGACATAGAAATCGCGAACGGCCTGCACCCAGGCAAAGGCGCCCGATCGGTTGAAGACAAGGACCTCGTCGCCATAGAGAAGCTGCGTGTCGAGCCCTGCTCCCTCCGCTGGTTCAAAGAGCATGTCCGCCACCGGAACCGCCACATATGCCGGCATGCCTTCCACAAAACACCCGGCCTCGACCTTTCCCCTCAGCCGCTGGTCGGCCAGATCGGGGCGGAAGGCATTCAGGCGTCTTTCCAAGTCAGTCACATCGGTAATCCGGCTGCGGCGGCGATGATGCCATCGCCGAAACGTTCCACATAGAGCGCGCCCTCGACGGTGCGCCTGACGAGGACGTTGCGGCGGTCCTTCTCGTCACGGTGACGGGAAAGAAGCTTCATCGCGCCCATCGTGTCAAGCGCGCGCGTGACGACAGGCTTGGTGACGCCGAGCCGCGCGGCAAGCCCGCGCACCGTGTGCGGGGGCGGATCGAGATAGACGGTGAGGAGGATGGCCATCTGCCGCAGCGACAGGTCATGTGCCTCGGCGCGGACCTCCGCCACCGAAACCCGTTGCCACAGCCGCAGCGCCTGGCTGGGACGCAAGATGACGCTCATGCCGGTACGCCTCCGATCGTTTCGGAACCGTACCGTTCAATTGCTAAAATTTCCTGCCTTGAAAATTAAGGGCCATAGCGGCGGGAAAGAAGCGTCTCGATCGCCCTGATCCCTTGCGCTTCTCCGCCAATGCGGGCATGCGGGCGCTCGGTCGGGTTCCAGCCGTAAATATCGAAATGCGCCCAACTTGCCGCTTTCTCGACGAAGCGCCGCAGGAAGAGAGCCGCCGTCACCGATCCGGCAAAGCCGTCTAACGTGACATTGTTGATGTCGGCGATCCTTGAGGAAAGCTTCGCATCGTAAGGCCCCCAAAGCGGCATGCGCCAGAGCGGATCGCAACAGTCCCGCGCGGCCTGCGCCAATTCCGCTGCAAGCCCGTCATCATCCGTATAGAAGGGCGGCAGGTCGGGACCGAGCGCAACGCGCGCGGCGCCCGTCAGCGTCGCCATATCGACCAGAAGCGCAGGCTCTTCCTCGTCGGCGAGGGCAAGGGCATCGGCCAGGATCAGGCGGCCTTCTGCATCCGTGTTGCCGATCTCGACCGTGATCCCCTTGCGGCTTTTCAGGACATCCCCCGGACGGAAAGCATTGCCCGCAATGGCGTTCTCGACCGCCGGCACGAGGACACGCAGGCGCACGCCGAGCTTCGCGGCCATGATCATGGCCGCGAGACCGAGCACATTGGCCGCGCCGCCCATATCCTTCTTCATCAGGAGCATGCCGCTCGCTGGCTTGATGTCGAGGCCGCCCGTATCGAAACATACCCCTTTGCCGACGAGCGTGACCTTCGGTGCATCAACCCTGCCCCAACGCATGTCGAGAAGGCGCGGCGCCTCGACCGAAGCGCGGCCGACGGCATGAATCATGGGGAAATTCGCTTCAATCAGACTGTCCCCATGAACGACTTCCACTTCGGCGCCGTAAAGGGACGCCAGTTTCCGCATTTCCGCTTCCAGCGTTGCCGGCCCCATGTCGTTCGTCGGTGTATTGATGAGATCGCGGGCAAGAAAAACACCCTGGGCGAGCCGGGCGGCACGCGCGGCATCGCAATTCTCCGGCGAGGCGAAGCGGATGGTCCGGGCGCTCTTCGCGGTGTAGCGGTCGAACTCGTAGCCGCCCAGAAGCAGGCCCAGCACCGCGAGATCCGGTGCAAGCGGCAACTGGGCGAAATGCCAGTCTCCCTCCGGCAGGGACCGGGCCAAGGCACCGGCAGCAAGCGGCGCGAAGCCGTCCTCCTCCTCTCCGAGGCCGAAAAGCACGCTTTCAATGCCGCTTTCCGGGCCGGGAACGGCGAGCATGCGGCCCTGCTGACCATCAAAGCCGTTCGCCTTCGCCCAATTCACGGCCGAGGCGGAAAGCGCGACCTCTTCAAGCCTGCCCTTACGGACGAGGAAGACGGGTTTTGAGGCAGCAGATCTTTTAGAAACAAGTTCAACGGTCATTCCCGATCCCTTCTTTGGTTGAAGCTTACTTCTTCCAACTCCACAAGACGAGCAAGCCGGCGCACCGGCAATTTAACGAACCGTTAGGGTTAACAGAATATTTCTGGGACCAGAAACATGCGACGCGTTGCGCGCCGAAACGGAGACATCGATGCCGGTCGTATCCAGGGAACGGAATGCCGCCAGGAGGCGCGTCTTAACGGCCACGGCGCTGGCGCTCGCCGTCAGCGTTTCGGCCTGCGCCCATGACAATACCACGACGGGCTCGATTACGCGCGCAGGCTCCGCCGCGGCCGTCGACGACCTGTCGTCCCAGCAACTCGATGCCACCCTCGTCGGCATGGGCAAGCGCTATGCCGCCGAACCGAACGACAAGAACCTGGCGATAGGCTATGCCAACGCTCTTCAGGCCGCGGGCCGCACGGACCAGTCGCTTGCCGTGATGCGCAAGCTGGCAATCGCCTATCCGAAGGATCGCCAGGTGCTTGCCGCCTATGGCAAGGCGCTCGCGGCGGACGGCCAGCTCGATCAGGCACTTGATGCGATCCGCCGGGCGCAGACGCCGGAATATCCTGACTGGCGGCTGGTTTCCGCGGAAGGAGCGATCCTCGACCAGCTCGACAAGCCGGACGAAGCAAGGGCCCTTTACCAGAAGGCGCTGATGCTGAAGCCCAACGAGCCTTCCATCCTCTCCAACTACGGCATGTCCTATCTTCTCAAGGGCGACCTGAAGACGGCGGAAAGCTATCTGCGCAAAGCGGCCGCACAGCCGGGCGCCGACAGCCGCGTGCGCCAGAACCTCGCGCTTGTCGTCGGGTTGCAGGGGCGGTTCGACGAAGCAGAGAAGATCGCGAGCGCCGAGCTTCCGCCCGACCAGGCCGCGGCGAACGTCGCTTACCTCAGATCGATGCTTTCGCAGCAGAATGCCTGGAAGCAACTCAAGGCCGGGAAGAAGACACCCAAAGCAGGCTGACGTCTGTCCAGACGCTTCCTCGGCCGCAAAACCGCTTCGTTGCCGAGCGCCTGCTTTCGGCCAGCGCGTCAAGAGCACTGTTGTCGGCGAGACCCGTTCGCATTTCGAAGCCGCCGCTCCCGCTGAGTGGGGGCGCCCTCACCTGTCTATGCTATCGGCGGAAGAAATGAAAAGGGACCGCCCAAACGAGCGGCCCCTGGGAATCCTTCGCGCTGTAGATGCAGAGAAGGAAGCTCCTATATCAACCGCCAGTCGGCGTGCCGTTCGCGGTCGTCAGCGTGCTGCCGATATTGGTGAACAGCGTGCTCAACTGCTGGCCGATTGTGCGGGCCCCCGCGATGATGGCGATGGCGATGAGAGCGGCGATCAGGCCGTATTCAATGGCGGTCGCACCGGACTCGTCTTTCGCGAATTTCTTCAGCATGTTCATTTCCAAAACCCCTGTTCTTGTTTTGCATCAGCATCGTGAAAATAGCAGGGGTGAATTGCTGGCCCATTAAGGAAGAAGGTTTATGGAGTGTTACGCGAACCTATGTGAAACTTGTTTACTGAAGGATGAATAATACACGTAAAATGCTTGTCCTGCTTCGCGCACTTTAACTTTCGACCGGCCGCCCTCACGCGCGCCGCTGTACATCTGCCGCGCCTCGCAGGCACTCATATCCGAACAAGGCCCATTAACCGATCTGTAGGTGAGTAGCGGTAAAGGGGACTATAAGCGTGCTTTCCACCCCCTTCTGAAGCCGGCTGAGCGGTTCATCCTCGATATTACAGTGGCCGCGGCGACGGTCGATGCCGCTTTGCTCGCCTTGCAGAAACGGCAAACGATGCGACTGGTGTTCCAGGGGTTATCCACGCATCCTGAGCAAGCTTTTATCGCGAGGCGGAAACGTTACGTTCCGCGCCACCGAAGATGCCGCCTTGCTGACTGATCTGCATGCCGGCCGGGCCTAGGATCACGACGAAAAGGACGGGCAGGAAGAACAGGATCATCGGCACGGTGAGCTTGGGCGGCAACGCGGCCGCCTTCTTCTCCGCTTCGTTCATCCGCATATCGCGGCTTTCCGCGGCCAGAATGCGCAGCGCCTGCCCGACGGGCGTGCCGTACCGTTCGGCCTGTATAAGGGCCTGCGAGACACTCTTGACCGATTCCAGACCGGTGCGATTGGCAAGATTCTCATAGGCCGCGCGGCGCTCCTGCAGGAAGGACAGTTCCGCATTGGTCAGGATGAGTTCCTCGGCAAGTTCGACTGACTGACCACCGATCTCCTCCGCGACACGGCGGAACGCCGCCTCGACGGACATGCCGGATTCAACGCATATCAGCAAAAGATCGAGCGCGTCGGGCCACGCACGCTGGATGGATTTCTTGCGTTTCGTCGTACGATTCGAAACGTAGAGGATCGGCGCGTAAAATCCCGCATAGGCCGCCAGGATGCAGATAAAGATTTTCAGGCCAACGGATTGCGCGGCGAGGCCGTCGAGCAGGAAAATATAGGCGACCGCCATCGCCAAGGTGACGAAGGGCAGGACAAGGCGGAAGAACAGGAACTTGGTCAGCGGGTTCTGGCCGCGGAAACCCGCCATGCGCAGCTTGTTGACCGTATTCTCGTCAGCCAGCGCCCGCCGAAGATCCAGCCGGTCGACGATATTGCGCATGCCCACCGACTGCCGTTCGCGCAGGCTGCTGCGCTTGCGATCGGCTTCGGCGGCCAGGCGCTCGCGCTGTTTCGCCCGTAACTCCTCACGCTCGAGCGCCACCGATTTCATCCGGTTCTTCAGCGGGTCGCCGCCGAGCGAAGGGAGCAGGGTAAAGATCGTCGCAAAGACCGCGAGCCCGACCAGAAGGGCGATCAGGGACGACGGATCGGAAAGCAATCTCTCAACCTGCTCCATCACACGCCCCTGTCTTCCGCAGACCCGAAACCTGATTGACTACACGGCCTAAACATCGAAACTCACCATCTTCTTCATGACGAAGATGCCCATCGACATCCACACGCCCGCGCCCGCCAGCAGCAAATGGCCGGTGCTGGTGACGAAGAGCGGGATGATGTAGGTGGGGCTCGACAGATAGACCAGGAATGCGACGATAAAGGGCAAAGCCCCGATGATGACGGCCGACGCCTTCGCTTCCATCGACAGCGCCTGGACCTTCGCCTTCATTTTCTTTCTATCACGCAGGACGCGCGAAAGATTTCCCAGCGCTTCGGAAAGATTGCCGCCCGCCTGTTGCTGGATCTGGATGACGATACCGAAGAAAGCCGCCTCCTGGCAGGGCATCGTCTCCTGCATCCGCAAGGTGGCCTCGGAAACGGAAAGGCCGATCTGCTGCGCCTCGACAACGCGGCGGAACTCCGTCTTGACGGGTTCCCGCGCCTCATTCGCGATGAGGCGAACGCCGTCATTGAGCGGCAGGCCGGACTTGACCGCCCGAACGATAATGTCGAGCGCATTGGGGAATTCGTTGAGGAAGGCCTTCACGCGCCTGCGCTTGCGGAAGAAAAGGAACCAGCGCGGCAGCCCGAGCGCGCCCGCGAGGAGAGCGCCCGGCAGGACGATCAGCGGCACACCCATGATAAAGACCAGCACCGTCAGGACCAATCCGCAGATGCCCGAATAGACGTAAAAGCGCTCGACGCTAACGGTCAGCCCTGCCTGCCGGATCTGGGCGCGAAGCGGCGGCTTCCTGATGCTGAGGTCGCGGGCCTTCTGCTTCTCATCCAGTTCCTTCAGCGTGTCCTGGATCGTCTTGCGCCGCCGCGCGACCTCGTTCATGCGGTCGCGGCGCGCCTTGACGATGTTGCGGTCGGTATCCGCCTTCTTGACGGTCTCCAGCCGCTTGCCCACCTGGGTTTCCGTAGCGATGCGGTTGAACATGAACGCATAGGCGAGCGCGGCCGCGCTGCACCCGGCGAGCACGATGAACAGGAGAAGAGAACCATCAATTCCGAACATTGAAATGCCTGCCCGTTCAGTCTGCCCGCTTTTCCATTCCTTCCAGCGCG
>SCRB01000549.1 GCA_004299545.1 Rhizobiaceae bacterium | reverse complement strand
GCCGCCCCCGATGATCGCCATGGCGGAAAGGCCGACGGTCCACAAGGCGCCGTAGCCGAGAAAGAAGAAATGGTTGATGTTGAGGCCGCCGCCCATGCTTCACCTCACAACCAGGCGCCGAGCCGGCGTCGGCGCGGAAACAAGAATAGGCCGAGACCCCAGAAGCCGGCGCGCAGCACGAAAGACAGCATCACGTAGATTACCGCGATGACAATGTAGGTTGCGAAAGCCCGAAACGTTGTCGATTGGATGTAAGTCGCGACGCCCGTTAATTCTTCGGCAGAAATTTGCGAGCAGATCGAGGACGCCAACATCATCAGGACGAACTGGCTGGTGAGCGACGGATAGACATTCTCCATCGCGGGCAGGAGCACGATGTGCCAGTAAATCTGGAAAGGTGAGAGAGCGAGGCCCTCGGCCGACTCGATCTGCGCGCGCGGGACGGCGTCAAAGCCGGCCCGCATGATTTCGGTCGTGTAGGCGCCGGTGTTGATGGTCAATGCGCCGATCGCCACCGTGAAGGCAGAGAGCTTCAGGCCCAGTACCGCCAAGCCGAAATAGACCAGAAATATCTGAATAAGGAACGGTGTATTGCGAATAACTTCGACATATATGCCGCTGATGGTCGAGACCAAGCGAATTTTGCTGCGTCTGCCGATGGCGCCGAAAATACCGAGGATCAGCCCGAATATCGCGGCGACGACGGTAATCTCCATCGTAAGAATAGCGCCGGAGAGCAGGTCCGGCCAATATTCCAGAACGGTCTGGAAATCGAGGCTCAGACTCACCGCCGCGCCCCGCCGTCGTCGCGCAGCTGGTTGGTCATGCGATCATAAACGCGGAACAGCGCCTGATTGCCGCAGTGACCTTCGCCGTGCACGCGCGCATCGACATATTGACTGGTGACCAAGGCGGTCGCCGGCAGCGGCACCGAGAGTGCCTGGGCGTGATCATGGGCGAGTCGCAGATCCTTAAGCATCAGATCGATTCGAAAGCCGGCGCTGTCGTCACCCGCTATCATCGCCGCCCCGAGATTCTCGATCATCCAGGAATTGGCCGAGCCGCCGAGCAGGACGCTGCGCAGCTGGGCGAGATCGACACCGGAGGCCCGTGCCAGCGCCAGCGCCTCGCAGATCGCCTGAATATTGATGCCGCAGACCAGCTGGTTGCATAGCTTGACCGTCTGGCCAGCCCCGGCGGCACCGACAAGGCTGATGGTGGTGCCCATCGCCCTGAGGACCGGCGCGGCGCGGGCAAATGCCGACGCCTCGCCGCCCGCCATAATCGATAACGTCGCGTTCTTCGCCCCGATCGAGCCGCCGGAAACGGGCGCATCGATGAAGGCGACGCCAGCCTCGGCGAGGTCGGCGTGGATGCGCCGGGTGGCCACCGGAGAGATGGTGCTCATGTCGACGATCAGCCTGCCCGCGGGGGGAGCGACGAGCAGGCCATTCTCGCCGTAAATGACCTCCTCGACCTGCGGCGTGTCGGGAAGCATCAAAACGGCGATGTCCGCTCCCTCGGCCGCATTGGCCGGGCTCGTGGCGGCGACCCCGCCGGCGGCGACTGCCGTATCGAGCGCCGCCGGGATCACATCGAACGCCTGCACCCGATAGCCGGCCTTCAGAAGGTTGGCGGCCATTTCGCGCCCCATGGTTCCGAGGCCGATAAAGCCAACGCAGCCTTTGCCCTGCGGTGGAACGGCAGTCCGCTCGCCCAAATCGCTCATTCGCCGCCTGCTTTCTGGGGTTCGACCTGGCCGGTTGCGGCGCGGCGCCGGTAATCATCACCGATGGCGAAATGGCGTCGCAATGCAATGTCGGCACGCTCGGGATCGCGCGCCACTATGGCGTCGAAGACGCGCCGGTGATCATCTATCAGGTAGGATTTCATGCTGCCGAATACCTGCACGAGGTCGCGGCGAGTGCGGTGGGAGCGCGCCAGGAGCGCGCCCATCGAGGCGTGCAGCACGCTCAGCGTCTCGGAATGCGCCGCCTGCACGACCGCCGCGTGAAAATCGAAATCCGCCATGCCCCCCGCTTCGGGGTCGTCGATGGTCGCGGCGATGCGGGTGAGCGCCTGCTGAAGCCGCTCGAAATCGGCGATGGTGGCGCGCTCGGCCGCAAGTCTGACTGCTTGGCATTCTATGGCTATCCGCGCTTCGATCACATCGTCGATCACGTCGGCCTGTTGCGCCAATGCGAATGCGAAAAAATAGCCGAGCATCGAGACATCTGGTCGCCGCACTACCGTGCCGATCCGGTCGATAATCTCCACGACGCCAAGCATAGTGAGCGCCCTGAGCGCTTCGCGTACCGCCGGACGGCTAACACCGAGCTGCGCCGCGAGCTCGCGCTCCGGCACCAGCCGATCGCCGGGCTTGAGCGAGCCGTCGAGAAGACGCTCACGCAGCAGCGTGAACACCTTCTCAAAGCCCTTGGCACCCTCCGCGGCGCGCGTAATATCCAATCCGTCCTCGCCAATTTAGCCGTTGGTCTGACCAACAATTGACCAAGTTAAATCCAATGTCAATCCATTGGCATGGCCATGAGATTTTCTCGGACGCGGCGTGCAGCGCCGGGACCTGGGGCACCGCCGTAGGCGGTTCGAACCCGCGCTCAGGAACAGCGCTGGTCGCTAACCGCGCCGCGTTTCCAGTAACCGGCTAACCGCCTCTAGGCCGTCCCGCTTCAAAGCAACCGCGCCCCAGCCGGCGGTGTAGCCGAGACGGCCGACGACATCCGGAACATGGCCCGCATCTGACCGTCGCGGGGAATATCGCCTTCGGCCTTCCGCGTCGAAAAGACCGGGCGGACCGGGTGGAAAAGATGCTTCACCTGTCCGGGCTGGCGGAACATCGGGACAAGTTTCCGCACGAGCTTTTTCAGGTGGCCAGCAGCAAAGGGCCGCTCTGGCGCGCGCGCTGGCGCCAGACGTCGGCTGTACAGGCGCATCTGCGAGGCAGGGGAAGGCCTTCGCGATGGCCTCGGGGCAACCATCGGAGCCGGACTTATGAGTAATTGAAGGGCGATAGCGAGTGGGTGTCCCGCCTCGAAGCGATTTCAGAACCCTGATGTCGCGCTACTGCACATCCTCGATCCGCTGTCCGCGTAGCGCGGGCAGGCCGACACCCGTGCTCTCGAAACCGCCGTCGGCCGCGATGATCTGGCCCGTGACGTAGCTTGCCTTATCATCGCAGAGGAACACGATGAGTTCGGCGATTTCCTCTTCTGACCCGTAGCGGTTGAGTGGGATGGCGTTGTGGTAGGCAGCGATGATCTCCGGCGTGTGGACAGCCATCGCAAGCTTGGTCCGCACCGGACCGGGGCAAACGCAATTGGCACGGATGCCATACTCGCCGAGTTCGGCCGCCTGCTGCTTGGTAAAGTGGATCACCGCAGCTTTCGAGGTGCCGTAGGCAACGCGCAACGTGGAAGCGCGCAGCGCGGAGATCGAGGCGATGTTGACGATGGAGCC
>SCRB01000548.1 GCA_004299545.1 Rhizobiaceae bacterium | reverse complement strand
TCGAAGCTTCTGTCGGGCGTTATAGCGGTTTCAGACGACGCCGCGCGCCAAGCCATGCGCGACGCGGCGGCTTTCCTCAAGCTCGTTGTCGAACCGGGCGGAGCGGTGGCTTTCGCGGCTGTCCAGTCCGGCAAGCTCGACCTTGCCGGTAAGACGGCCGTGGTCGTGCTTTCGGGCGGCAATGTCGATCTTTCGCTTCTTGCCGAAATCATGGCCGGCGAATCGTGATTCTTGCCCGCGAAGGCCGCACTTGCGGTCTTTGTCCCGAGGGGCTTTGATGCGGCGATGGCGAAAGAGGTCGAACGCAAGTTCCTCGTGTCCGACGAAAGCTGGAGGCGCTTAGCGGCGTCCAGCACGACGATCGAGCAGTTTTACCTGGCGCTTGGGGAAGGGCGCTCCGTTCGCATCCGCATCAAGGACGGGGACAAGGCACTCATGACGCTGAAATTCGGATTGACCGTCCGCGTTCGGGACGAGTTCGAATTTCCGGTGCCGCTGGAAGATGCGCTTGAGATGCGGGCCTTTGCCATCGGCCATCGTATCGACAAGACGCGCTATCTTGTGCCGCATGGCGGGCATGTCTTCGAGGTCGACCAGTTTCATGGCGATCTGGATGGTCTGGTGCTGGCCGAACTGGAGACGCCGGACAAGGTCTCCGCCGCGGCGCTTCCATCATGGCTCGGCCCCGAGGTGACAGGGGAAGCGGCCTATTACAACGCAACCCTTGCGACGCTCGGGCCCCCGGCCGAACGAAAATGAGCTACAGGCTTGATCCCCGCATTCCGCTTTCCGATGGCGTGCGCCGCATCGGCATCGAGCAGCTTCGCGATGCGGTCGCCCTCCTCGACGAGGGGCGCGTGAAACGCGACGGCGGTGCGCATGACGCGCGCAAGCGCTTCAAGCGCCTGCGCGGCCTTTTGAGGCTGGTTGCCGACGCGGCGCCGGATTTCCGCCGTCGCGAGGAAGAGCGCGTCAAGGACATCGCCGCCAGCCTGTCCGTCATCCGCGACGCCACCGCCATTGTCGAAGCCATTGACCGCCTCGCTCGCGAGGCCGACGGCCCGCAAGCCGTCGACCATCTGATGGCGCTCCGTCGGGGCCTTCTTGCGCGCCGCGACAGGATCGTGAGAAAGCAGGGCTCGCTGGATGCGACGATCAACCGGGCGATCGAAGGCCTGCATCTTGCAGCAAAAGCATTCGAGGACCTTTCCCTTCCCGTCGCTCCGGAGGAAGCGGCGGCGCTTTTGGCGAGAGGCATGGAGAAGACCTATCGGAGCGCCTGCAACGCGTTGCGCAAGGCCGTCAAAAAGGGCCGCGACGAGGATTTTCATGAATTGCGCAAGAGCGTCAAATATCACGAAATGCACCTCCAGCTTCTGGGCGGCATATGGCCGGCGGAGCTGAAAGAGCGATGGAAACAGGCCGAGCATCTCGGCGAACGGCTTGGTGAACTCCACGACATTCCGGTGCTGGCGGAAACGATCGAAAGCGAGAAGATCGGCGACAAGGCCGACCGCAAGTTCGTGCGCGGGATGATGCTGACGAAACGCAAGGAACTCGCCGCCGAGTGCCTGAAAAAGGCAAGGACACTGTTCAAAGCGTCCGCGGAAGAAATCGCGCGTGACCTCGCCATCCATTATGTGCTCGCCGTGGCGCGAAGCGAGCCAATGTCAGTCAGCGCCCCGACGCGAAATAAGGGCCGAGGGTGATGAGCGCCACGGCAACGACGGCGCAGGCGATCCCGATGCTCTGGAGCGCGTTCACCTTCTCCTCGAAATAGAAGAAGGCAAGCGCATTGACCGCGAGAAGCTGGATGACGGTCGAGAGGCTGAGCGCAACGCCGAGCCCGATACCGCGCACCAGTTTCAGGATGATCAGATTGCCGACCGTGTAGAGCGCGAGCGTCAGGACAAGTTTCCCAATTCCGGGCGAGACGGCCCAGTTCTTGGCCGCGGCGGCCGCCAGGATGAAGGCCGCCGTCGAGGCGGCAAGCTGCAGCAGGGCTGAGACACTCAAGGGGAACCTCGCGTCGATGAAAGTGCCGGCGCGCGCGAACCGAAGGAACGCACGCGCCGCATGGCGCAGCTTTCGCCGCGCGCACGATCTCCGTCAAGCGCCTCTTTCAGGCGGGAGGTATAAGCGGGGGGAGAATGTGCCGCCGTCAGCCGACGAAGGCACGCTCCACGACGAAGCTTGCGGGACCGCTGTTCGAGCCTTCGATCAGTCCTGCTCCCTCGACCAGCGACTTCACGTCCTTCAGCATCTCGATCGAACCGCAGATCATGACGCGGTCGGCTTCCGGATCGAAAGGCGAGACGCCGAGATCGGCGAACAGCGATCCGTCTTCGATAAGTTTGGTGATGCGGCCGCGACGCATGAAATCCTCGCGCGTCGCAGTGCTGTAGAAGGTCAGCCGGCCAGCCGTCAGTTCACCGATCAGCGGGTCCTCGGTCGCTTGGCGGTAAAGGTCCTCGCCATAGGCAAGATCGGCCGTTTCGCGGCAGGTCTGGGTGAGAATGACCTGATCGAACTTATCGTAGGTCTCCGGGTCGCGGATCAGGCTGGCGAAGGGGGCGATGCCGGTGCCTGTCGAGATCATATAGAGCCGTCTTGCCGGCGTCAGCGCGTCGAGCACCAGCGTACCGGTCGCCTTCTGGCGCAGAAGCACCGTGTCGCCCGGCGCGATCTTCTGTAAATTTGACGTCAACGGCCCGTCAGGCACCTTGATCGAGAAGAATTCCAGTTCCTCGTCCCAGGAAGGGCTGGCGATGGAATAGGCGCGGAACAGGGGCTTTTCCGCAAGAGGCAGGCCGATCATGACGAATTCGCCGGATCGGAAGCGAAAGCTCTGCGGACGTGTAATGCGGAAGGAGAAGAGACGGTCGGTATAATGCCTGACGGAAACGACCGTCTCCGCGTGAACATTGGCGGGGATCTGAAAGGTGTCCCGCCGGCCGACTTGGGAGGATGGAAGAACGTTCATCGGAGGCCCTTGGATCGGTTGTTCGCTATGGTCTTGAAAGATCGGATTTCGAAAATTCCGGCGATCCTGCCGGGGATGGGCTTGCGAGTGAAATTTATTAGTATACAAATGATTTTCATGTCAAGATGGCGGCTCCATCGAGTGCTTCGAAACCGAGCGGAGACGACGCGCCGGCAGTGACAGGTGGGATATTCCGGGCTTCTGCATGAACGCGAAAAGTGACACCAAAGCTGGCCATGTCGTCGCGGGTATCGATGTCGGCGGAACCTTCACCGACTTGCTCCTGATAGACGGGCGCGCCGGCGGCAAGGTTTTCCTCGCCAAAACCCCGACGACCGCGGAGAATCAGGCCTTCGGCGTCGTCGCTGCGCTGGCGGAAACCGGCTTCCCCGTCGAGGCAGTCGATCTTCTGGTCCATGGCACGACGACCACCACCAACGCCGTGCTCGAACGGCGGCTCGCCCGGACAGGTATGATTACCACGAGGGGCTTCCGCGACATCATCGAGCTTGGGCGCCGCACCCGTCCGCAGCCTTATGGTATGAAGGGCGTCTTCGTGCCGGTCATTCCGCGCGATCTAAGGCTCGAAGTCTCCGAGCGGGTGGAAGCGTCGGGCACGGTAAGGACGCCGCTCGACGAGGACGAGGTGCGTGACGCCGCCCGCACACTTCTCGACCGGGGCTGCGAATCGCTTGTCATCCATTTCCTGCATTCTTACGCCAATCCGGCGCATGAGCGGCGTGCCGCGGAAATCGCCGCCGGGCTCTGGCCGAACGACTACATCACCATGGGGCATGGGCTCCTGTCGGAAGCGCGCGAGTTCGAGCGCGGCGTGACCGCCGCCGTCAACGCCTCGGTGCAGCCCATTCTGAAGCGTTATGTCGAACGGCTGAGGAGCGAACTCTCGGAACGCGGCTACACGCGCGATTTCCTCGTCATGAACGGCAATGGCGGCATGATTTCGGCAAGCTTCGTCACGCGCGACGCGGCGAAGACGGTGATGTCGGGACCGGCGTCGGGCGTCATGGCGGCGGCCTACACTGCACGGCGGGCCGGCTTCCCGAACATCGTCACCTACGACATGGGCGGTACCTCGACCGATGTTGCGCTGATCCGCAAGGCCGAGCCCGCCGTCTCGAACGAGATCGAGATCGAATATGCAATGCCGATCCATGTGCCGATGGTCGACGTCCATACGGTTGGCGCCGGCGGTGGCTCGATCGCGCGGATCGACGATGCCGGGTTGCTGCAGGTGGGTCCCGAAAGCGCGGGCGCTGCGCCTGGTCCGATCTGCTACGGCAGGGGCGGCACGGAGCCGACCGTTTCGGATGCCAATCTTCTTCTCGGCCGCCTCAACCCGAAAAAGCTTCTTTCGGTCGATGGGGCAGCGGATGTTGCCGCCATCGATGCGATCTTTTCCGAAAAGCTCGGACGCTCCCTTGGCGTCAGCGGCGTGGAGGCTGCTGGCGCCGTGCTGCGTATCGGCAACCTCAAGATGGCAGGCGCAATCAGGATGGTTTCGGTGGCGAAAGGAAACGATCCACGCGATTTCGCGCTGTTCGCCTTTGGCGGCGCCGGTCCGCTGCACGCTTCGGCGCTGGCGCGCGAACTCGCCATCCCGACCGTGCTTGTGCCGGCGCGGCCCGGCATCACCAACGCGCTCGGCTGCGTCGTCGCCGATCTGCGCCACGATTTCGTGCGCACCTTGAACCAGCCCGTCGCGAGCCTCGACGAGGAAAGGGTGCGCGGCGTGCTCGCCACTCAGGCTGAGGAGGGCCGCGCGCTGATCGGCAAGGAGGCCGTTCAGCCGAAAACGATCAAGCTCGTTCACTCCGCCGACATGCAGTTCGTCGGCCAGACGCACCTGATCAGCGTGCCGCTGCCGTCCGCCGAGGTTGACCGGGCAACGCTGCAGATGCTTTTCGAAAAGGCCTATTTCGCCCGCTTCAAGGTCGAACTGCCGGAAATCCGCGCAAACCTCGTCAATCTCAACACGTCGGTCATCGGCGTGCGCGACGAGGTCGATCTCTCGACCCTGATCGATCCCGCTGGGCGGGCGAAGACGATTGCCGAGGCGTGCACGGAAATCCGCCCCGTCTGGTATGACGGCACGTGGCACGACACGCCGGTTTATAGCCGCGAGAAACTGCCGCTCGATGCCGCCATCGAAGGGCCCGCCATTCTCGAACAGCTCGATGCGACCACCGTCATCGAACCCGGCGACCGGGCGACATCGGACGCGGACGGGAATATCATTATCCGGATCGAGGGGCGCTGAGAGATGCCGGCGATCGATCCCATTACCCTTTCCGTCATCCAGGCCGCGTTGC
>SCRB01000547.1 GCA_004299545.1 Rhizobiaceae bacterium | reverse complement strand
GGATACCGCGCCGCTCATCGAGCCAGATCGCCTGGCATCCACCCAGCGGCCTATCGGCCCATTTGGCCACATGGCCCATCTCCTCGAGGCGCTTCTTCGTCGCCGCGCCGATGGTCGGTTCGAGCCCCAGTTCGCCGTCGAAATAGAAGCTCCTCGGCGCATCGGACGCCATCTGGGGGTCAAAGCCGCGATCGAGGATTTGCGAGAGAAAGTGCGCATGCCCCGTCGCCTGATACTGGCCGCCCATGACGCCGAACGACATGACCGGCCGCCCTTCCCGTCGAAGCATACCGGGAATGATGGTGTGGAGTGGGCGCTTCCGGGGTCCGATTGCGTTGGGATGCCCCTCAATGACCCGGAAACTCGATCCGCGATTTTGCAGGAGAACGCCGGAGCGGGCCGCATAGATGCCGCTGCCGAAGGGATTAAAAAGAGAGTTGATCAGCGAAACGCAGTTGCGGTCGCGATCGATGACGGAGACATAGACGGTGTCGCGATGGACCGGTGCATCCCACCTGGCCGCGGGTGAGGCCCGGTCCATACTGATGCCTGTCCGCATCGGGGCGATGTTCGGCTCGGAAAGCAGACGATCGATGTCGTGGCTGTTGGTCTCGGGATCGCCGATGACGCTGTCACGGATGCTGTAGGCGATCTTGGTCGCTTCCGCGAGAAGGTGAATGCGCTCGGCCTCCGAAAGCCGTGTGCCGGAAAGATCGAACCCGTCGAGAATCCGCACGATGATGAGCGCTGCCAGCCCCTGCCCGTTCGGCGGGCATTCGAGAAGCTCGTGATCGCGATAAAGGGCCGAGATCGGCGTGTCGGCCCGCGCGCGGCATTCGGCAAAATCCTGCTCGGAGTGCAGTCCGCCGAGATGCCGCAGCGTCGCTACGATATCGGCCGCGACCTCGCCTTCGTAAAAGGCCTTGCGGCCCTCCCGGCCGATGCGGCGCAACGTCTCCGCCAGGGCGGGATGGGTAAGCCGTGCCCCGACCTGCGCCGCCTTTCCATCGGGCAGATAGGCGGCGCGCGCTTCCGGCTGCCTGCTGATACGGGCGCTATAGCGTGCCCAGTCATAAGCGACCCGCGGCGTGATGAGGAAGCCGTTTTCAGCCGCCTCGATCGCCGGCCGCAAAACCCGCTCCATGCCGAGCCGTCCATGCTCGTCCACCAGCGTACACCACGCATCGACCGCGCCGGGCACCGTCACCGAATCCGGGCTTTCCTCACCGATCCGGTCAAGTCCGCGATCAAGATAATGACCGAGGACGGCCGCCGCCGGCGTACGGCCGGAGCCGTTCAGGCACCACGGCGCCTTGCCGGCTTCCGCCACCAGCGCGAAACAGTCTCCGCCGATCCCTGTCATATGCGCATCGACCACGCCCTGAACCGCCACGGCGCAGACCGCGGCATCGATGGCATTCCCGCCTTCCCGCAGAATATCGAGGGCCGCCAAACTGGAAGCAGGATGCGACGTCGCCACCATTCCGTTTTCAGCAAGCGAAACCGACCGTCCCGGTTGAAAAAAATCGCGCTCGATCATGGGCATCCCCCTTCAATTTCCAAATCTGGCTGGCATCCCAGCCCGCTTCGCTGCATTCCTAACACATGAAACGGCTGCATGCAGGATCCTTTGCAGGAGAGGCGACCGGCGAAAAATCACGTCAGGAATCTTGCCCGGCGCACTCTGCGCCTCTACTTCTTTCGCATACATTGGTTCAATATTCGTTGAACATCCTAACCGACCGGAGCTTCTCAAATGGCCGATTCATCCTCGTATACGCCGCCGAAAGTATGGACCTGGGACAAGGAGAATGGCGGGACATTTGCCAACGTCAATCGGCCCATTTCCGGTCCGACACACGATAAGGAGTTGCCTGTCGGCAAGCATCCGCTGCAGCTCTACTCGCTGGCGACACCGAACGGCCAGAAGGTCGGGATCATGCTGGAAGAGCTTCTGGCGCGGGGCCACAAAGGCGCGGAATATGACGCCTGGCCGATCAGGATCGGCGAGGGCGACCAGTTCGGCAGCGGTTTCGTCGCGGTCAATCCGAACTCGAAAATCCCGGCGCTGATGGACCGCTCAGGGCCGAAGCCGATCAGGATCTTCGAATCCGGTTCGATCCTGCTTTATCTCGCCGAGAAATTCGGCGACTTCCTGCCGACCGACCCGGGCACCCGCGCCGAATGCCTGTCCTGGCTTTTCTGGCAGATGGGAAGCGCGCCTTATGTCGGGGGCGGCTTCGGCCATTTCTACGTCTATGCGCCGTTCAAGATCGAATATGCGATCGATCGCTTCACCATGGAGACGAAGCGCCAGCTCGACGTTCTCGACAAGCGCCTTGCCGACAACGAATACCTCGCCGGCAGCGACTACACCATCGCCGACATTGCCGTCTTTCCGTGGTATGGAGGCTTGGTGAAGGGATGGGCCTACAACGCGGCCGAATTCCTTTCCGCCCATGAATACAAGAATGTCCTGCGCTGGACCGATGCCATCGCCAGCCGGCCGGCGGTGAAAAGGGGGCGCATGGTGAACCGGCTGTCCGGCGATCCGGCCAGCCAGCTTCACGAGCGTCACGACGCGAGCGATTTCGAGACGAAGACACAAGACAAGCTTGCAGCGAAAGGCTGAAGCAGGTTTTCTGCCTTCGGACGAGAGCCTGATCTTTCCGGAAAGCCGGTATTCGCGGTTTCGGATCATGCTCTCGTCGTTCGAAGGAGGAACCGTTGGCGTCAATCCGCTCTCGATCGATCATCCATCCGGGCCCGGTTTCGCCTGAGCGGTTCCGGGTGGCCAGGGGCGCCGTCGAGAGACGGCGCGTTACGCTCCGCAGCGGCTGCTCCGCAAACGAGGCCATCGGCGAGGCGCTCGCCGACGCCGGCTTTTCGGGCGGCTATCTGCGGCTGACGGACGTAGCGATGGATCCCATGGCCTATGTCATCCCTGCGGCATCGCCGGACAACTCCCATGCGGCATGGTACAGCGGCACCTTCGCGCCGGCAGGCGTGACACGGATCGAGGATGCGGGTTTCAATATCGGCAGCCGCGACGACAAGAGCTTCTTCCATTGCCACGGCATCTGGACGGAGCCAGACGGCAGGCGGCGCATGGGACATCTCCTCCCGGATCTCGCCTGCT
>SCRB01000546.1 GCA_004299545.1 Rhizobiaceae bacterium | reverse complement strand
CGGTGAGGTTGGCAGATGTCAACCTCACCGTCCACAGAACGCTCGTCGGTCCCTATTGCACCTCGCTTGATATGGCGGGGGCTTCGATCACGATCATGCATCTCGACGACGAGCTTCAACGCATGATCGATCACCCCTGCGATTGCGCGATGTTCCGGAACTAGAGCAATTCCAGCAAAAGTGTGCAGCGGTTTTGCGTCCGGAATTGCGCAAAAGCAGGAGAGGAAGAGAGATGGATTTCACCACATCCGGCCTCAAAGCCCTTTTCGCTGCCTTTTCGAAGCGCATGCAGGCGGAACGCGATCACCTGTGCGCACTTGACGGGGCGATCGGTGATGGCGATCACGGCATCGCCATGGAACAGGGAATGGCGGCCGCAAGTGCTGCGGCCGCATCGACCGAAGGCACCTTGCAAGACATCTTCAATGCCGCCGCAAAGGGTTTCCTGAATGCCGTCGGCGCTTCGAGCGGCCCGCTTTACGCAACCGGCTTCCTGCGCGCCGGCAAGGCGGCAGGCGCACGGGCTTCGATGCCGGCTGACGAACTTCGTGCCGTCATCGTCGCCATCCGCGACGGCATCGCTCAGCGCGGCAAGGCAGAGCCGGGGCAAAAGACGATGCTTGACGCCTGGGGTCCGGCCGCCGAAGCGGCGATAGCCGGCGGATCCCCCGCCGTCATTTCCTCCGCCGCGCAAACAGGAGCGGAAGCCACGAGCCGGATGGTCGCCACTTTGGGCCGCGCTGCCCGCCTCGGCGACCGTTCGATCGGCCACCCCGATCCCGGTTCGGTCTCCGCCGCGATGCTCATCGCTGAAATCTGCGCCGCCATGGAGCGATAGGGAAGAGCCGATTGGGGCTTTAGGTCGCGTTTAAACGGACTCACACGACGCGCTTTATCTCCTTGTTTTCACGCATGTCGTTATCCCGAAACCGCCGCTGCACGCTTTCGGGCGACATGCTTTGGATGCCTGGATCGAAGGCTGTCTTTGCCTAAACGCACCGCCATCGTGCCATGCAGCGGGTGCAAGGCTGCCCTGCAACCGCAGTTGCAAGGTTTCCGTAAGCCCCGCTTCGTATTATGAGCCGCACTCAGTCGCGTGATCGGTAATCGTATCGAGAGTGTTCTGTAGGCTGGAGCCAGGCTTCCACCGTTATCAGGGTCAGCCGCTGTCATGACGGAAACCGCCGTTGAGCCGTCGTCCCGGCGCGGAACGCCGAATTTCCGCGTCACCGCACTGATCGTGGCGAGCGCCATGATCATGGAACAGCTGGACGCCACCGTGCTGGCGACGGCGCTTCCTTCCATGGCAAAGGATTTTGCAGTCTCCGCGCCGCAGATGAGCGTGGTGCTGACCAGTTACCTCCTCAGTCTCGCTCTTTTCATCCCGGCCAGCGGCTGGCTTGCCGACCGCTTCGGCGCCCGCCTGATCTTTCGTCTGGCGATCGCCATCTTCACTGTGGGCTCTGTCCTTTGCGGCCAGTCGCCGAGCCTCTCTTTCCTGGTCTTCTCGCGGCTGCTCCAGGGCTTCGGCGGCGCCATGATGGTTCCGGTCGGCAGGCTCGTACTGCTCCGCACCACCGCCAAGTCGGACTACGTGTCGGCCATGTCGTGGATGCTGGTGCCGGCCCTGATCGGCCCGATCATCGGGCCGCCTCTCGGCGGCTTCATCGTCAGCTATCTCGACTGGCGCTGGATCTTCTACATCAACGTGCCGATCGGTGCCCTCGGCATCGCCCTCGTCACGCTCTTCATCGAGGACGTCCGCGAGGAAGCGGTCGAGCGCTTCGATTTCGTCGGCCTCGTCTTCTCCGGCATTTCGCTCGGCTGCCTGCTGTTCGGCTTCGAAACGGCGAGCCATAGCGGGGAAGGCCGGCTGGCCGCGCTCCTCATCGCCTGCGGCGTCGTCTTCGGCCTTTTCTATCTCCACCATGCGAAGGTCGCGGAAGCGCCGATCCTCGACCTCAGCCTGATGAAGATACGGACCTTCGGCCTCTCCGTCATCGGCGGCTCGCTCACTCGCATCACCCAGGGCGCCCTGCCCTTCCTCCTGCCGCTGATGATGCAGATCGGCTTCGGCCTTTCCGCGCTGGAAAGCGGCCTCATCACCTTCGCGACCGCCATCGGCTCGCTGGCAATGAAAGCCGCCGCCGCCGGCATCCTGCGCCGCTTCGGCTTCCGCAACGTCCTTATCGTCAACGGCGTTCTCGGCGCGGGCTCCTATGCGATATGCGCCGCCTTCCGCCCGTATTGGCCGGAATGGGCGATCTACGCCGTCCTGATCGTCAGCGGCTTCTTCATGTCGCTGCAATTCACGGCGTACAACATCGTCGCCTATGACGAGATTCCGCGGCCGCGCATGAGCAGCGCGACGAGCTTCTATACGACGTTCCAGCAATTGATGCTGTCGCTGGGCATCTGCGTCGCCGCCCTCACCCTGCATGGTTCGATGCTGATGGCAGGGCGCGGCCACGCCGCACTGGGCGATTTCTCCGTGGCCTTTCTGGTTGTGACGGCCGTTTCGCTGTCGGCCACATGGTGGAATGCCAAGCTGCCGCCCGAGGCCGGATCCGACATGAGCGGCCATAAGGCGATCAGACGGCCGCCGGCCAACGAGAAAGCGGTGCGGCGCGGACAAATCCGCCCTGTATGATGTTCATCTCGGAGCCGGCCGGGTAAGCGCGCTGTCAGCGGCGGACGGCATAGGGATGAAACCCATGGGAGAGTTCGCGGGAGACGGGTGCATCTCTACCGCGCCATCGGCGGTGCTGGCGACACGGCTGTCTCGCACCGGTCAAGGATCTGCCCGCCGGTACACATCAGGGCCCCCTCGTGGGAGAGGATATAGTCGTACAGTTCCTGTAGGTAGCGGATACGGTGCGGAACGCCCGTCAGATAGGG
>SCRB01000545.1 GCA_004299545.1 Rhizobiaceae bacterium | reverse complement strand
GACTGATCAGGCGCGCCGTCCCGTATCCCAGCACCGAGGCGGCCATGAGCGGCACGATATTGTCCTGGTTGCCGGTCATTTCCACGATGATGACGAAGGCTGTCATCGGCGATTGCACGACGCCTGAGAAATAGCCAGCCATGCCGAGTACGGCAGCAAGGCTGGCGTTGGCGCCGAAAAGCGGGCCGAGCGCGCTGCCAAGGCCCGCCCCGACGGCAAGAGCGGGGGCGAAGATACCGCCGGGAATCCCCGAAACCGTCGAGGCGAGATTCGCCACAAGCTTGGCGATAAAGAAGGTCGCCGGCAGATGTGCTCCTTCGACTGCGCTGCGGGCTTGACTGTAGCCCGTGCCGAATATCTGGCCGTGGGTCACGATCCCGAGGATTGCGACGATGAGGCCCGCAATGGCCGCCACGATGAAAACACGCCGGCGCGGCTGTACGGAGCGCCAGCAGCGAATGCTTGCCGTAAGGCGCAAAACCGCCTCGCTGAAAAACGCGCCGAACATGCCGCCAACGATGCCGCATGTGATCACGAGCGGCCAGTCGCCGGGGAAGGATGCAACGGCCTTCGTCACGCCGAAATAGGTATAGTTGCCGGCAACCGCGATCGAGGCGATGCCGGAGATTATGACAGCGACGAGCACGACGCCATTCGTGCGGGCCTGATAGCTGCGCCCCATCTCCTCGATGGCAAAGACGACGCCGGCAAGCGGTGTATTGAAAGCGGCCGCGAGGCCGGCGGCGGAACCGGCGAGAATCAACCCTCGCGCCCTGCTCATGCCGCCGAGGCGCCCGGCCTGAAGCACCAGCGAGGCGCCGATCTGCACCGTCGGCCCCTCGCGGCCGATCGAGGCGCCTGTGGCGAGCCCGACGATGGTGAGGGCGATCTTTCCGAAGATCGTCCTCAGAGAAAGGCTCGAAAGGGCATATTCGTCATCGCGAAGGTGGCGCGCGCCGATACATTGCGGAATGCCGCTCCCTTGCGAACCTGGGAAATAGCGATCAGCCATGAAAGCGCAGAAAACGAAGCCGGCGGGCGTTACGAGAAGCGGGAGGAAGCGGCGCCAGCCCTCGTCGCCGATCAGGGAGGCGAAGGCGAATTGCGCCTGGTTGCAGATTGCCGCGAAGCCGGCGCCGGCAAGGCCGGCGGCAAGGGCGCCGAGCCAGAAGACCAACCTTGGCTTCCACAGGCGTGGCGAGACCATCATCGCCCGCGAGCGGCGCATCATGCGATTCCGTGAGCTTGGCTGCATTTCCACTTTGGCTCGGCTCGGGTTCAATTGAACCGGATGCACTGTCAAGGCCATTCATGCAAGAGGCATGATACCGCTGTTTGAAAGTGGACATGGCTCGGCCGAGCCATTTGGCCACGTTTTGAAATGAGGAGATGTAGATAGACTGCGGCAATGTGAGGGATGGCGGCTTCCGAGGGAGTGGCTAACCTCGGAGCTTGAATTCGGACGCTATGGCGCGACTATTCAGCCGGCTTCTCTGACGATCGACCGGCAACTACTGAAAGGCCTGTCTGGTATGCCCTCTTTCTCCGTGGTCCGTCGCTTATTTCGACAATGGTTTCACGCGGCGGCCGGCTTCCGCGCCCGCGGCATTGCCGGGAAGATGCCGCTGGCGGCGCTTCTCCTTCTGGCGCTTGCCGGCTGTACGCAAGACAAATCCTGGCATGAAACCGAGATCATCGGCGCGTTGCCCAACCTGCAATTCGCCATGACGCGGGCGAAGGACGACAAGGCTGTCACCGCCGCCGACTATCGCGGCAAGGTCACGCTGCTCTATTTCGGCTACACTTTCTGCCCCGATATCTGCCCGACGACAATGGCCAATGTGGCACGAATCCTGGAAGGACTCGGCAGTCTTGCCAAGCAGGTGCGCGTGCTCTTCGTTACTGTCGATCCAAATCGCGACACGCTGAAGGTCCTGAACCGGTATACGAGTGCTTTCGCGCCGCAGATGAACGGACTGCGCGGCACGCCCGACCAGCTTGCCTCCTTGGCCCGCCGCTATCGCATCGCCTATTCGGTGAAACCGTCATCCGATCCGGCGAAATACGAGGTCACGCATAGTTCCGCCATCTATGTCTTCGACAAGAAGGGAACCGTACGGCTGCTGATCAGTTCGCTCGGGACCGCCAAGCCCGATATCAAGGGTGCGACGGCGGACATCCGGCGCCTCCTCGACGAAGGTGGCGCGTCCGGTTCGCTCGCCTGGCTTTGGAGGCTCGTATAGCGCTCTATTTGGAGATCGCGCCGCGCACGGTGAAATCGGCGGTCAGGGTCGAACCGGCGTCCGGCGATCGCGTTCTTCTTGACGTAGCCGACCCCGCGTTCGTCCTTTCCTTTCGTGCGCGCCCGATAGGGAGCACAGGCCCGCGGCGTAAAGCCCCAGTATCGGGCGAAGGCATGGCATGGCAGCGGCAGGAACGATCTCCACCGGGACCAGTTGCGAGGGAGCAGCATCGACCCGCTCGCACAGATCCTTGCGCCATCGGAAGAGTTGACTGACGTGAATGCCCGCCGATCGCGCGATTTCCGAAACCGATACGCCAGGCTCGAACGACGCCGCGACCAGGCGCTCTTTCTCATCACGTGACCACCGCCGGCGTCTCTCCACCGACGTGATCACCTCCACCCGAGGCATCGTCATAGGGCTACTCCTAGGATTATCCCTAGGACTTCCGACGTTCACCCTCAGCCCGCAAGGCGGCCCTCACCGCAGGGATACACATCATCCGCCGCGATCAGATCAATGCGATAGATTCCCGACGTGCCGCGAAAACTGACAAGCGCGTCTTTCACAGTGTCGCCGAGACTGTCGGCAGCCGGGAATGAATCCGCGATACAATCAACCACTACGCGGGCAAGTGGATAGCGGTTCTGACCGCCAAGGTGGAAGTCATCACTCTCATCGACAGGCGTGAGGACAATAGCCGGGAGAGTGCCATTCTCCGGCAGTTCAAGCGGCCAAAGACGATTGGAGATGACGGCCGCGACAGATTGATCCGCCAGAAGCAGATCCCTGAAAAAGGTCATGGCGCTCATTCGACGCCGGCCTTTTCCTGTTCTTCTGCGAGGCCAGACATGAAAGCATCATTAAGGAGGCGGCCGCCGATGGACCACGTAAGCGCCTCAACAAGATGCAGGTCCTGGAACTGGCACGCTGCGAATGGATCGAGCGGCGCGAGAACGTCATTGCACTTGGTCCCAGCGGTACGGGCAAGACCCATGTCGCCCTCGGTCTCGGCATGGCCGCGTGCCAGAAGGGCCTGGCCGTTGGCTTCATCACCGCCGCCGCCCTGGTGAGCGAGATGATGGAGGCGCGCGACGAGCGGCGATTGCTCCGCTTCCAGAGGCAGATGGCCGGATACAAGCTCCTCATCATCGACGAACTCGGCTTCGTGCCGCTGTCAAAGACCGGGGCGGAGTTGCTGTTCGAGCTGATCTCGCAACGCTACGAGCGCGGCGCGACCCTGATCACCAGCAACCTGCCGTTTGACGAATGGACCGAAACGCTGGGATCCGAACGCCTGACCGGCGCCCTGCTCGATCGCGTCACCCACCACGTCAACATCCTCGAGATGAACGGCGACAGCTACCGCCTCGCTCAAAGCCGCGCCCGCAAGGCCGGCTGAAACCCTCACAAAAATCGCCGACGCTGCAAACGGAAAACTCTGGTCGGGCTACACCCTCCCGACGTTCCCCGCTTGCAGCGCCAGTGGCCTACTTTTGCGCCGCCCAATGGCCTGATTTTGCTCCGCCGTTGACACACTTCAAATCCGTACTGCGCGCCTTCAGTGAACGGCATGCAATGCCAGACCTGTTGATGCGATCCGTCTTTCCGTGGATGTGGAGACCCGCCCCAGCCCGGCATTTCGAGCTTTGTGCGGCGTGGTTGAAGCCCAGGGTTC
>SCRB01000544.1 GCA_004299545.1 Rhizobiaceae bacterium | reverse complement strand
CGCGCCGACAGCGCGAACTGATCGCGGTGGCGGTGTCACAGGCGAACGGCTGCGCCTATTGTGTGGCCCACCATCGCGAGGCGCTGTCCCGATACGTGGGCGATCCGGCACTGCTCGATGCCATCGCACATGGTGAAGTGCCCGCGGCACTTGATGAAGCCGATCGCGTGCTCATGGCTTGGGCTGTCAAGTTGACCCGCGAGCCAGCGAAGATGGAAGAGCGGGACTTCTTGGCCTTGGGCGAAGCGGGCTTCGAGGACGAGGAAATCCTGCTGGCCAACCTGATCGCGGCTTACTTCAATTTCGTCAACCGGATCGCGCTGGGGCTGGGCGTGGAGTTCGACGAGGCCGAAATGCGCGGCTACCGGAACGATGCGCCGGTCGGCCACGAATCCTGATCTTTGTGTGGAGGACACCATCATGCGTGCAATCTGGAAAGGCGAGGTGCTGGCGGAAAGCGCCGACACCGTGGTCGTCGAGGGCAATCATTACTTCCCGCCCGGGTCGTTGAAGGCTGACCATTTTCGTCCGAGCCAGCACCACTCGGTCTGTCCGTGGAAGGGCCGCGCCAGTTATTACGATGTGGTGGTCGATGGCGAGGTCAACCCCGAGGCCGCCTGGTACTATCCCGATCCGAAACCCGGTGCGCGGGAAATCAAGGATCATGTCGCGTTCTGGCATGGCGTGCAGGTGACCGATTGATGCGGCCCCGTCGGCAAGAGCGCACGCACGGCCTGGATAACCGCCAACCAGGCGACGATCTTCTTGCCGATACGGTGGCGGGGCTTTCCGCATCGGCGAAGCGGTTGCCGACGCCCCGCCGAATTGATTTCCCAAGCCCTTCCGGCGCCGCGTCAGACCATCGAACCGATATCCGATGCAAAGCTGGGATAGGCGAAGATGAGGCCCTTGATCCTGTTGGCAGTGAGGCCTGCATCCATCGCCATTGCGAAGAGATTGATCTGCTCCTCGGCACCAGGACCCAGGAGATGTGCGCCCAGGATCTTGTTGGTCCCCTTTTCGACCAGGACCTTGAAGGCACTGTGCCTTGCGCCAACCCGCAGCGACGAGTACCAGCCCGCCGTTTTTGCGAAATGGATATCGAAATCCAGTCCCTGGTCGCGCGCCGCGGCTTCGGACAACCCAACGGAAGCCAGTGATGGCAGAGTGAAGACGACACTTGGGATCAGCGGGTAATCCGCCTCCCGCTCGTCCTTGCCGGCAAGCAGATTCTTGGCCGCGATATGACCCTCGTAATCAGAGACGGGAGTCAGGTTGGGGCCGCTGTCGGCACAATCGCCCGCAGCGAATATTGCGGGGTTGGTGGTGCGCATGAAGCGGCTGACCTTGATGCCCCGGCGGCTGTACTCAACGCCCGCGGCCTCGAGGTTGAGATGATCGATGTTGGGCACCCGCCCCGTCGCATGAACCGCGAGGTCGCAATTGACGGTTTTCGTCCCCTTCGGTGTCTCGTACGTCACCGTGAAGTCGCCCCCGTCCTTCTCGATCTTGAGGACCTTGGCCTCGGTACGCAGATCGATTCCCAGATCCGCGGTTGCATCGGAAAGAATCTCGACGAGGTCGGGGTCGAAATTGCCCAGCGGCCGCTTCGTCATTTCCAGGACCGTCACTTCCCGCGCACCCGCGCGTTTCGAGATGTGCGCGAATTCCATCGCAATGAATCCGCCGCCAATGAACACAACCCTGTCCGGCCGCTCGGGTAGCTCCAGGAAATCGGTACTGGTCGCCAGCAGCTCCTCGCCGGGAATGTTGAGCGTCATGGGCCGGGCACCGCTGGCGATATGGAAATGCCGGGCTGACAGGGCGCCGCCATTCACCTCGATCGTGTCACGCCCGGTGAAGCGCGCCTCACCATGCAACACGGAGACACCGGCTTTCGCGAGCCCGCCCTCGATGCGGCCGGGCATCACGTCGGTGAACGTGCGCTTGAAGGCGATCATGGCCGGCCAATCGACAGAGGCCTCTGCATCCAGCCCCTTGCCGTCGAGGTTGCGGGCCCATTCGACCCCCTCGGTTACCGCGACCAGCATTCTCTTGGGATCGCAGCCGCGCAACGCGCAGGTGCCGCCGAACGGCAGGCTGTCGACGCTGGCAACCTTCCAGCCGGCGCGAGCGACCATCCGGGCGACACCGGTGCCACCCGTGCCGCCACCGATCACGATCAGGTCGAAGCTCTTGTCATCGCTCATGGTCTTCCTCGTACTGGGTCATTGCCTTTGTTTGATATAGACCCTGTGATGGTTAGGCTCGGCGCGAGCCAAGGCAATTCTCGTGCGGAACGAAGTCGCACAATTCGTGCCTTCTTGGCCAAATGATGCACCCATCGAAGCAAACCTGCGTGAAGCTGGGATGGCCTGAATCAAGCAAGCAACTGGCGATCAACTGTCGTTCTCGATCATGTCGAAATCGTCCTTGGTGACGCTGCAATG
>SCRB01000543.1 GCA_004299545.1 Rhizobiaceae bacterium | reverse complement strand
ATCCGCTTGGAGATCGCAAGCCCAAGGCCCGTGCCTCCGTGACGCCGGGTCCGCGTGCTGTCACCCTGCTCGAACTCCCGGAAGACGCGATCGAAATCGGCTTGCGTCAGGCCCGGCCCGGTATCCTCGACGGAGAAGCGGACCGCGCCTTCCATTTGCGGCGAGCGGGTAACGGAAACCAGCACGCCACCCTTTTCCGTGAACTTGATGGCATTGCCGATGAGGTTGAGAAGCACCTGCCGAAGGCGCCCGGGATCGGCGGTGAGCCGTTGCGGCGCGTCCGGCGCGCAATAGCAGCCGAGGCCTATCCCTTGCGCGTAGGCGCGGGCGGCAAGAAGTTCGGCGACGTTCTCCGCCAGTTCGCGGGGCGATACGGGCTGGAGATCCATGTCGAGACGGCCCGCTTCGATCTTGGAAAAGTCGAGCAGGTCCTCGATCAGCGCCAACAGGGCGTCGGCCGAAGTCGAGATCGCGCCGACATAGGTTTTCTGTTCGGGCGACAGCCGGGTGTCCGACAGGAGCCGGGCCATGCCCATAATGCCGTTCATGGGTGTCCGGATCTCATGACTGACGGTCGCGAGAAAGCGCGACTTCGCCTGGCTGGCGAATTCGGCACGCTCACGCGCCGCAATCGACGCCTCTTCGGCTTGCTTGCGGCCGGTGATGTCGCGTGCGATGGCGCGATGCGAGACGGTCCCGCCCGTCTTGTCGCGCACCGACAGTTCGATCCAGGAATACCAATGCGTTTCCTCGCCGGTGCGGATCGCAACATCGGTCGAGGTCAGGCATTCCTCAGTCGACAGCGCCGCATCCGGCAGAATATCGACATTGATGCCGAAATCGGAAAGCTTCCTGCCCGACAACGCACGCTGTTCGCATCCGACAAGATCCGCCAGCACACGGTTGGCGTAGACGATCCGTCCCTCGCGGTCGCGGTGCACGACGATATCGCCGAGCGCGTCGATCAGCCCACGGAAGCGCTCCTCGCTCTCCTGCAATTCCCACATGCGGTCGGCAAGAGTCTCGAATTCCGCGCGGCTGGCGGAATTTTCCTCTACCAGCCGTGCAAGGCGTGCCTCGTCGAGGGCCGCACGCCGGTAAAGCCACAGGCTGGCGAAGCCGACGCATAATGCGGCCGCCGAAACGGAGGCGGGAGACGTCAAGACCCAGGTCAGGACCGCAAGCGCGAGGGCCGCAGCGGCAATCGCCAGAAAGCCGCGGCCACGAGGCGGACCGAGAAGGGATGGCACGAGCGCCGGCGCCCTGACGCGGCGCCTTCTCTCCGCACCGATCCCGGCTTCTGGATTGACCGAAGCTTCCCGTTCTTCGGCCGGTTTCATGGAAAGGTCCCGCTCCATGCGACCACCCTTAACCCATAGCGGTTAGGGAAGCTTTTGGCCGATGGGTCGAATTTTAGCGATCGGCCTTGTCACCCATTTCGGCCACAAGCCTCCCCCGCACCTTTCCGTCCAGTATGTCATGTGCTGCCTGGATCAGCCCGTCGAAGCCGATCGATGTCGTCAGCGCCGCAAGCTTGGCGTGGTCGAGGTCGCGCTCCAACCGGCGCCACGCCTCGAGCCGGATCGATTTCGGCGCCATGACCGAATCGATGCCGAGAAGCGAAACACCGCGCAGGATAAAGGGGGCGACGCTTGCCGGCAGGTCCATCCCCTGAGCAAGGCCGCAGGCTGCGACCGCGCCGCCATAGGCGGTCATCGACAGCACGTTGGCAAGCGTATGGCTGCCGACCGAATCGACGGCGCCGGCCCAGCGCTCCTTGCCAAGCGGCTTGCCGGCGCCCGAAAGCTCGTCGCGCGGAATGATTTCGACCGCGCCCAGTTCCCTCAGATAGGCATGTTCGGACGCACGCCCGGTCGACGCGACCACCTGATAGCCAAGGCCGGAGAGCAGCGAGACCGCGACCGACCCGACACCGCCTGCAGCACCCGTGACGACGACAGGACCACGAGCGGGGGTGATGCCATGACGCTCGAGCGCCATCACGCAAAGCATCGCCGTATAGCCGGCCGTGCCGATCGCCATGGCGTCCTTCGGTGTCATGGATGCGGGAAGCGGCACCAGCCATTCGCCCTTCACCCGCGCGTGGCCGGCATAGGCGCCGTAATGCGTCTCGCCAACACCCCAGCCGTTGAGGACGACCTTGTCTCCTTCCTT
>SCRB01000542.1 GCA_004299545.1 Rhizobiaceae bacterium | reverse complement strand
TTTCAGGATAACGTCATGCTTGGAGCATAATGCGATCAGGTTGAATCGCATCATGCTCTTATCTCTTCATTTGAGCATGATCTTTTCGGAAAACCGGTATCCACTTTTCCGGATCATGCTCTAAAAACAAGGAGCCATAGCCGCCAACGGCCAGCGGCCCGACGGCGCTCTTGCATCGATGACGGCGTTCCCGCGAACGCAACCCATGATGCGGCCACGCAGGACCGCATTCAGGCGCTCGCCTCCTCAGCCCTGCATATCCCAAAAAGCAAGAGCCCCGACGATGACGCCGGGGCTCCCTGAACCTGCCGTGGTAATAGCTTATTTTGCTGCAGGAAACCGGTCGAGCAGTTTGTTGGTCAGATCCATGCAATCATTCGCCGAGGTCTTCGACGAGCACATCACACGCACCTTGTAGCCGTCACCCTGTTTCTCGACGTCGATCATGGTACCCATCGGGCGCTGCATGGCATGAGGCCTTTTCCAGTGCGCGCCGTAGTGACGTTGATGCATATGATGCCCGTCCGGGGCGGGATTCTGCGGCTTGTCCTGGGCAAGAGCGACGCCGGTTCCGGCTGCGATAATCGCCGCCGCGGCGGCGGACAAAAGGACTTTCATGTCGAACTCCATCTCACATCATCAACATTGTCCCGACATATCCATCACTATCACAGGCTGCCCGTTCGGCTAAGTTACAATACGGAAAGGTGCGGCGGGGCTTCGTTTGTCAGAGCGACGGCATTGCCGCCACGGGCCGGGCGCGCCATTTACGGAAATGACGTACCGGGAGGAAAGAACATGCCTGTGACGCTGAAAGGCTCATGCCGCTGCGGCGCCGTCCGTTTCGCCGTGGAAAGCCATACACCTGTCCCCTATCAGCTTTGCTATTGCTCGATCTGCCGCAAACAGCAGGGCGGCGGCGGATACGCCATCAATCTGGCGGCGGATTCCGATACGCTGAAAGTCGAGGGTGAAGAGCACCTCGGGCTCTATCGCGCCGAAATCCAGGACGAAGAGCGGCCGCGGCTTGAAATCTCGACCGGTGAACGCCGCTTCTGCCGCGAATGCGGTGCGGCACTTTGGCTTTACGATCCCACATGGCCGGACCTCGTGCATCCATTCGCCTCGGCCATCGACGGCCCCCTGCCGAGCGCGCCGGAACGCGTGCATCTCATGGTGAAATACAAGGCCGAATGGGTCGAACCCGACATCGGGGAAAACGACGCTGTCTTCGAGCTCTATCCCGAGGAATCGATTGCCGACTGGCACAAAAAGCGTGGCTTGTGGATTGAATGAAGCGCAATTGCCGGGGTCGAACGCTCAGCGCTTCTCTCTTTGCACGATCGGGACGAGAAAGGAAAAGCACGCTATAAGGAAGAAAATGCCGCCGGAGAGCGCCAGCATGTCACCGGTCCGCCATGCCGAGGCGATGAAGAACAGCGCCGAGACGATGAAGAGCAGCCATCCGGCGAGAATCCATTTCATCGGCGCACCATCTTGACGGGCGACGGCTGGGCGTCAGAATTCGTTCTTCCGCAAAAACCATCGGGGATTTTCAATGACCGTTGCCGTTTACGATCCAAACAACATCTTTGCCAAGATCCTGCGCGGCGAAATGCCCGCCTACAAGGTCTATGAGGACGATCAAACGATCGCGTTTATGGATGTCATGCCGCAGGCGAACGGCCATGCGCTTGTGCTGCCGAAAGCACCGTCACGCAACCTGCTCGATGCCGATCCCGCGATTTTCGCGTCGCTCTTCTCGACCGTGCAAAAAGTGGCGCGTGCGTCGAAAAAAGCATTCGACGCCGAGGGCATCACGGTCATCCAGTTCAACGAAGCGGCTGCCGGCCAGACCGTCTATCACCTTCATGTGCACATCATCCCACGCTTCGAGGGGGTCGAGCTGAAGATCCATGCCCGTGACATGGAAAAGGCGGAAATCCTCGCGGCCAATGCGGACAGGCTCCGCGCCGCCCTCAAAGCAAGCTGATCTCAACCCGGAGCACCGGAGCACATGAAAATGCCGGCACAAGCCGGCATTTTCCTACCCTTCGAAACTTGCCAACGTCAGGAACGGCGCGGCAGTTGCGGAACCATGCTCTTTTTCGACGCGCCCCTGGTCTTGTCCGTACCGGACCTGGACGCGGCCTTGGCCGCCGATGTCTTCTTCGCTGCCGCCTTCTTCCCGGCCGCGGGCCGCTTCGTCTCTTCCTTCTTCGGCGCGAGCGGAACCTCGTCGGCAATCGCCTCGAGCTTCAGGCCGGATTCGCCGGTCTCCTTCTGTTCGACCGTGACCTTGACGGTACCGCCCTTCTTCAGCTTGCCGAACAACACTTCGTCGGCCAGCGGCTTCTTGATGTGCTGCTGGATGACACGGCCGAGCGGCCGCGCGCCCATGCGCTCGTCATAGCCTTTTTCGGCAAGCCATGCGATCGCCTCGGACGAAAGGTCGAAGGTGACGCGGCGTTCGGCAAGCTGCGCCTCCAACTGCATGACGAACTTCTGCACCACCTGATGGATGACTGGCACCGGCAGCGGGCTGAAAGGAATGATCGCGTCCAGCCGGTTGCGGAACTCCGGCGAGAAGATGCGGTTGATCGCCTCCATGTCGTCGCCTTCGCGCTTCGTGGAGCCGAAACCGATCGCGGCCCTGGCCATATCGGCGGCGCCCGCATTGGTCGTCATGATGAGGATGACGTTGCGGAAATCGATCTTCTTGCCATTATGATCCGTCAGCTTGCCGTGGTCCATCACCTG
>SCRB01000541.1 GCA_004299545.1 Rhizobiaceae bacterium | reverse complement strand
CCGCGCCGAAGACAACGAAATAAAGCGAGGTCGAGATGACCGGCGAGATGACGCTTTGCAGCTTGGTCCGGCCCCAACGCGCCATCTCGTAGAGGTAGATCGCTTTCATCGCTTGCAGATTCATGACCGTTCGCTCACCAGATCGACGAAGATGTCCTCCAGCGAACTCTGGTCCGTCTGAAGGTCGCGGAAGCGGATTCCGGCAGCGCTGATGTCCGCCAGGAGTGCTGTAATGCCGGTGCGCTCGCCCTGCGTATCGTAAGTGTAGACGAGCGCCTTGCCGCCGTCGGCGCTTTCGAGGCCGTAGCGGCCGAGGCTCTCCGGTATCCGGTCGAGCGGTTCGAGGAGTTGAAGCGTGAGATGCTTCCTGCCCAGCCGCCGCATCAACTCGGCCTTTTCCTGGACAAGAACCAGCTCGCCCTTGTTGATGACACCGACCCGGTCGGCCATCTCCTCGGCCTCCTCGATATAATGCGTGGTGAGGATAACGGTGACGCCGGTCGCGCGCAGGGCGCGCACCAGTTCCCACATGTCGCGCCTCAGTTCCACATCGACGCCCGCCGTCGGCTCGTCGAGGAACAGGATCGACGGTTCGTGCGCCAGCGCCTTGGCGATCATGACGCGCCGCTTCATGCCGCCGGAAAGCGTGACGATCTTGGAATCCTTCTTGTCCCACAGTGAAAGCGCGCGCAGCGTCCGCTCCACCATCGCGTTGTCCTTCGGCTTGCCGAAAAGGCCGCGGCTGTAGCTGACCGTGGCGAACACGGTTTCGAACGCGTCGGTCGTCAGTTCCTGCGGCACCAGCCCGATCAGCGAGCGCGCCGCGCGGTAGTCCGAGACGATATCGTAGCCGGCGACCGTCACCTTGCCGGCGCCTGGATTGACGAGGCCGCAGATGATGCTGATGAGTGTTGTCTTGCCGGCGCCGTTCGGGCCGAGCAGCGCGAAGATCTCACCCCGCCTGATGTCGAGATCGATGGTCTTGAGCGCCTGGAAGCCGGATGCATAGGTTTTCGTCAGTCCCTCTATCGAGATCACCGGATCTTCGAGGTGGGCGGAATCCTGCGCCGGCGGTTGCTGAATGTTCATCGGTTGGGCTAGCCTTTTGTCGAAGCGCGCTATGTAGGGGATTGCAGCGCTTTTGGCGACACCTGAGCGATGCCGGATGTCAGGAGCCAGGATAGATGACGGGCATTCGCTTATCGCAAAAATGCTGTGACAGGGATGCACCGATCGTCTAGTTTTGGCGACGAAGGGGCTTTGTCGACGCCGTGAAGGCGTCAGGAGAGGTAGCATGCTCTGGAAGGGCCGCCGGCAAAGCGACAATATAGAAGACCGCCGTAGCGATGGCGGCGGGTTTCCCGGCGGCTTCGGCGGCGACGGTGGCGGACCGGGCCAGGGTGGCGGCTTCCGCATCCCGATCGGCAGGACGGCTGGTGGCGGCGGCATTTCCGGCATCATCTCCTGATCGTGCTCTTTTTCGTCCTGAAGGCGATCGGCGTCGATCCGATGCAGATCCTCGGGCAAGGCGG
>SCRB01000540.1 GCA_004299545.1 Rhizobiaceae bacterium | reverse complement strand
CAATATTTTAACCTCGACGGGTTTTCCGGCCTGCAGCGGATATTCAGGGAACGCCTGAAGGAACGCACGTCTTCCTATGAGGAGCGGCTCGCCAAGCTCAACGCCGAGACGCGTGGCGATTCGCATGAACGTGCGATCCTCGAAGGTTTTATGTCCGCCGCCGGACGGTCGATCGAGCGTTTGTCGCGCAATATCGAAGCGGGGAATCTTGAAAGGGCGGTGGCAATTCTCGCAGAGGCCGAGGTGATTTATCTCGTGGCGCGCCGCCGGTCCTACCCGATCTCGGCCTATATGGCCTATGCCTTCGGCAAGCTCAGGATACGCCATACGCTCATCGGGTCGGCAGCGGGCATCGATCCGGAAAATCTCGATTTCGCCACCCGGCGAGATGCCGTTCTCGCCATTTCCTTCTCGCCCTATGCCAGCGAAACGGCGACCCATGTGCGCAATCTGGCCGGGCGCGGCGTGCCCGTCGTCTCCATTACCGACAGCGCCCTTTCGCCGCTTGCGGAATACACGACCACTTGGTTCGAGGTCGTGGAGGCCGATTTCTCGGGCTTCCGCTCGCTGTCGGCGACGATGGCGCTTGCCATGGCGCTCACCGTCGCTATCGCCGAGCGACGGCAGAAGAAGCGGTGAGCGGGGCCGGTCTCTGCTGGATGGAGAATAAATATTCCATATTGACCTCATAGTGGAATTTATGTTTCATTTCCCGGAAGGCTGGTCCTTGGGACCAGCCTCTGGAACACGCATCCGATCCTGGAGGACCATATGGCCGAGCCAATCGAGGCTTCTCGATCCGTTGCGCTGGATGTCGTCACCATCGGCCGTGCCTCCGTCGATCTCTACGGCCAGCAGATCGGCTCGCGGCTGGAAGACATTACGAGCTTCGCCAAGTCGGTCGGCGGCTGTCCGGCCAACATCGCCATCGGGACGGCACGGCTCGGGCTGAAATCGGCGCTTTTGACCCGCGTCGGCAACGAGCAGTTCGGCACCTATCTGCGCGAACAATTGCAGCGCGAGGACGTTTCGACGCAAGGTGTCGTCACCGATCCAGCGCGATTGACGGCGCTGGCCTTCGTCGCGGTGGAGAACGACAAATCCTTTCCGCTGCTCTTCTATCGCGTAAACTGTGCCGACATGGCGCTTTGCGAGGAGGACGTCGAGGACTCCTTTATCCTGTCGGCGCGTGCAATCGTGGTCACGGGCACGCATTTCTCCCGTCCCAATACCGATGCGGCGCAGCGCAAGGCCATGCGCATCGCGCATGAGAACGGCCGCAGGATCGTGCTCGACATCGATTACCGGCCCAATCTCTGGGGGCTGGCCGGCCTTGGAGCGGGCGATGAGCGCTATGTGAAGTCAGCGCGCGTCTCCGAGCACATGAAAAGCGTGCTGCCGCTTTGCGACCTCATCGTCGGCACGGAGGAGGAGGTGCTGATCGCCTCGGGCGAGGACGATCTTCTTTCGGCTCTCCGGACCATCAGGCGGCTGAGCCGAGCGCTGATCGTGCTCAAACGCGGGCCGATGGGCTGCATCGTCTATGACGGCGCCATCCCCGACGATCTGGAGAAGGGTATCGTCGGGCAGGGATTTCCGATCGAGGTCTATAATGTGCTCGGAGCAGGCGATTCCTTCATGTCGGGTTTTTTGCGCGGCTGGCTCGGCGGCGAGACGATCGAGACGGCGGCGACGTGGGCGAATGCCTGCGGCGCCTTCGCGGTGTCGCGGCTTTTGTGTTCGCCCGAAATTCCGACCTTCGCGGAACTCCAGTATTTCCTGAAAAACGGCAGCAAGGAGAGGGCGTTGCGCAAGGACGAGGCGATCAGCCATGTTCATTGGGCAACCACGCGGCGGAAAGAAATCCGGCTTCTGATGAGCCTCGCCGTCGACCACCGGAGCCAGTTGGAGGAGATCGCCGGGCGTGTCGGTGCCGACGCCGGGCGGATCGGCGCCTTCAAGGTGCTGGCGGTAAAGGCGGCGGCCCAGGTTGCGGCCGGAAGGCCGGGCTACGGCATGCTGATCGACGAGAAATACGGCCGCGACGCCTTTTACGAGGCGGACCGGCAGAAGATCGGCTGGATTGGCCGGCCGGTCGAATTGCCCGGATCGCGTCCGCTCCGGTTCGAGTTCAGCCAGGATATAGGCTCACAACTGGTGGAATGGCCTGTCGATCACACCATCAAGTGCCTGTGCTTCTATCGACCCGAAGATCCGCGGGAGCTGAAAGCGGAACAGCAGGCGAAACTGCGCGCGCTCTTCGACGCTTCGCGCAAGGTCGGCCGTGAATTACTGGTCGAGATCATCGCGGGCAAGCATGGTCCTCTTGGCGACGATACGGTGGCGACGGCGCTCGAAGAGCTTTACGCGTTGGGTATCCGCCCCGATTGGTGGAAACTCGAGCCGCAGGCCTCCGAAGCGGCGTGGCGGAACATAGAAGCCGTCATTGCCCGTAACGACGAATGGTGCCGCGGTGTCGTGCTGCTCGGGCTTGATGCGCCGCATGAAGCGTTGGAAAATGCCTTCCGCGCGACGGTGGCCACGCCGGTCGTCAAGGGTTTTGCTGTCGGGCGCACGATTTTCGCGCATGCCGCCGAGGAGTGGTTCGCCAGGCGCATGAACGAGGAACGGGCGATCGCCGACATGGCCGGGCGTTTCCGCAAACTGACCGACGCATGGTTGGCCAGCCATGGCGGCGCCGCCTCGTGAGGATACCGGGAGAACCGCGATGCAAAAAACGATCCGGCTGACGATGGCGCAGGCGCTGACGCGGTTCCTCTGCCGCCAGATGACGGAGATCGACGGGAAGAAGCTGCCGCTTTTCGGCGGCGTCTGGGCAATTTTCGGCCACGGCAATGTCGCGGGTCTCGGCGAAGCGCTCTATTCCGTGCGCGAGCAGCTTCCGACCTATCGAGCGCATAACGAGCAGGCGATGGTGCATGCCGCAATCGGCTTCGCCAAGGCGCATTTCCGCCGCCGCATGATGGCGGCGACCAGTTCGATTGGCCCCGGCGCGACCAACATGGTGACGGCGGCGGCGCTCGCCCACGTTAACCGTCTGCCGGTGCTCCTTTTGCCGGGCGATGTCTTCGCCAGCCGTATCCCCGACCCTGTTCTCCAGCAGGTCGAGGCCTTCGGCGACGGCACCGTATCGGCGAATGACTGCTTCCGCCCGGTGTCGCGTTATTTCGACCGTATCACGCGGCCGGAGCAGATCGTCCCGGCGCTCAACCGCGCCATGGGAGTCCTGACCGATCCGGCGGAATGCGGACCGGTGACGCTGGCGCTTTGCCAGGACGTGCAGGCAGAAGCCTTCGATTATCCGGAGAGTTTCTTCGAGGAGCGCTTTTGGCTGCCGCGCAAGACCGGGCCGGACGAACGCGAGTTCGAGAGCGCTGTCGCGGCGATCAGGCAGGCGCGCGCGCCGCTCGTGATTTCCGGCGGGGGGACTCTTTATGCAGGCGCATCCGATGCGTTGAAAGCCTTCGTCGAGGCGACGGGTATTCCTGTGGCGGAGACGCAGGGCGGCAAGTCGAGCCTCCCTGACAGCCATCCGCTTAATATGGGCGCTATCGGCGTCACCGGGACGTCCGCCGCCAACCGGTTGGCGGAAAAGGCCGATCTCATCCTCGCGGTCGGTACGCGCCTGCAGGACTTCACCACCGGATCGTGGGCGCTTTTCGACAACACGGAAAAAACCATCATCGGGTTGAATGTGCAGCCCTTCGATGCGCTCAAGCATCGGGCTCTGCCGCTCGTTTGTGACGCGCTACGCGGCCTTGTCGACCTTCGCGGCGCGCTCGACGGCTGGTCGGCGCCGGCTTCGTGGACGGAGGATGCCAAGGCGGGGAAGCGCGACTGGCAAAAGGCGGCGGCGGCCGTGACCGCCGCGACCAACGCGGCGCTGCCGTCCGACGCGCAGGTGATCGGCGCTGTTCAACGGGCTCTGGGCGAGGGAGTCGTCGTCGTCCATGCGGCCGGCGGATTGCCAGGCGAGATGCACAAGCTGTGGCAGGCCGGCGCGCCCGGTTCCTATCACGGCGAATACGGCTATTCGACCATGGGCTACGAGATTGCCGGCGCGCTCGGCGCGAAACTGGCGAAACCGGAAGAGGAAGTGGTCGTCATGCTCGGCGACGGCTCTTACCTGATGCTGAATTCCGAGATCGCTACATCGGTGATGCTCGGCTTGAAGCTTGTGATCGTGCTGCTCGACAATCGCGGTTTCGGCTGCATCAACCGTTTGCAGATGGCGACCGGCGGCGCGAACTTCAACAATCTGTTGAAGGATGCCCGGCACGAGGTTCTGCCTGCTATCGATTTCCGCAAGCATGCAGAGAGCCTTGGCGCGATCGCTGAGAAGGTCGCATCGATCGGCGATCTGGAATCGGCGCTCAGCCAAGCGAAGACGAATGACCGGACGACGGTACTGGTGATCGAGACCGATCCGCTTGTCTCGACCGGGGAAGGCGGGCATTGGTGGGATGTCGCCGTTCCGGAAGTCAGTGCGCGCAGAGAGGTCAATGAAGCGCGCAAGGCATATGAGGAAAAAAGGCGAGGGCAGAAGGTGGGGGATTGAAAGCTCAAGCTCCTTCCTATGGAAGCTTTTCTTACATGGGGATTCCCCCCTCCGCCTCGCTTCACTCGGCACCTCCCCCCGCTCCGCGGGTGGCGGAAAAGCGCGGATATGCGGCCGTCCTTCCGCCACCCGCGGAGCGGGGGGAAGTGG
>SCRB01000539.1 GCA_004299545.1 Rhizobiaceae bacterium | reverse complement strand
AGAAGAGAACGCCGTTCACCATCCCGTCGACCGAGGATTGGAACTGCACGCCCAGCTCCACCGCCAAATTATCGTTCTCTGTCACGACTGTGGGCGTGTCGGAGCGGGAGAACAGGCTCACTGTGGTCTGGCCGCTCGGAATAACGTTCAGCTCGACATTGGCCGACGCCGAACCGCCATGACCGTTGGTCAGGGAATAGACGAAGCTGGCGCCGCCGACATAATCCGCCGTGGGTGTGAAGGTCGCCGTGAGCATGCCGGCATCGTAGCTGACGGTGCCGTGCGTCGGATTGCTCACGCCGCTGACCGATAGCGTGTAGCCGTTGGGATCGGTGCCGCCGGCCACCAGGGCCGATGCGGGTATCGCAAGCGCCGTGTTCTGGTTGGTCTCGTACCCGCCGATGTCCTGCGCGGAAGGCGGCAGATTCCCCGCTCCGCCAGCCCTGTTGAACACGACGTCGACCCAGTAATTGGTATTGAGGAACGCACTGGTCGGAAACGTGCCCGATGCCCCATAGGTAAACACACCGTTACCCACACTTGGCCCCGATGGAGCCACGAGCGACCCTATACTGCGCTGGCTGTAGAGGTAATTGCTGTCAGCCGAGTAAAAGCCATTGGTGGAATAGGACACGACGTAGCTTTGACCGGCCGTCAACGTCACGGGCGTCAGGCTGGCCTGCTGCCAACCGCTTGCGGTTTCGCCGCTGAAGGTCGCGGTGCCCAGAAGGCTTCCCGCCGCGCTCCAGAGATGGCCGGCATGGGCGCCGACATTGTCAGGGTTCTTGTAGAACCGGATCGCGCTGACCGTGCCGCCGGTCGTCGCCTGGAAGCGAAGTCCAAGTTCGGTGGCGTTCGAATCATCGCTGGAGAACGTGAAGGGCACGTCGCGCGCCGTGAACAGCCCGACCGTCGCCGCGGGCGTGACGGTGACGGCGACGCCCGGTCCGACCGTCTCGACATTCATGCTGTCATCGACCGCTCGGGCGAGGATGGTATAATTCCCGGGAAGCAGGGGCTGCCAGACAAAGGACCAGCTCGTGGTGCCGGTCGCCGGGTGCCAGCTTGTGCCGCCATCGGTGGACACCTCGACGAGTGCGACGAGTCCCGCTGCGTCCGCGGCCGTTCCACTCACGGTCACTTGCTGCTGCTGGACGAGGTTCGCGCCCGCCGCCGGCAAGGAAATGATCGTCGTCGGAGGCGTCAGGTCCGTCGGCGACGAGGCCGCCACAAGATTGCTTTGCAGCGTCTGCGGCTGGACGCCCATATCGGCGAAGAGATTGACCATGAATTGCTGGACGTTGGGATCCTCCGGCGTTGGCACGACGGGCCCGTCATTGGCATAATCATGCAGGGTATCGAGGCCGAACGACCAGAATACGGTACCCGCGCCGAAGACGAGAGCACCGCTCGGCGCGCGATAGAGGGCAAGCTTGTGGGTAGCGGTCGCAGACCTCACCGTATTGCCATAGTCAATGAGATAGGTGTCCACGGCGATCGTGGTTTGCGACAGGTTGATCAGGCTCGCTGGCCGAAAGCCGTTATCGGGCGATTCATCCCATTCATATCCGAGCGTACCCGCGGCCAGCGATGCCGTCTGCCCTGACTGGATTGCGGCGACGGCGGTGTTGCGCCAGGGCCTGAGCCGGGAGGGGCCGTAGGGAATGGTGATCGTGTCCGCCCGGAAGGAATCGACCTGGAATATCGTGCCCGTCAGCGCATTTTCGGGCCGCCCGCCATCAGAGGGCGGACTGAAGCTCGGATCGCGCCACGTCCCCGTCCATTGGCTGGAGGGATCGATCTTGGCGACGGCGTGCGTCTCCTTATAAGTAACCAATGTCCTGTTCGGCGCTCCGGCGGCGTCCGCTTCCCAGCGCGTTTTCCAATAGACCTCGTTTCCGCTGATGAAGATCAGGTGGACACCCGCATCCCGCGCCGCTTCCACATGGGCGCGCTGGTCCCCCGACCAGTATTCGTCATGGCCGACGGACATAAAGACCTTGTAGTCGGTCAGCTGCGCGCTGCCGGGACCTGTGTCGACCCCGGCGATATAGGCGACATCGTAACCATTGCGTTCGAGCCAGCGGATCGCCGCATATTCCGCGCTGAACAGGAAATCCTGCGGACCGGCAAAGGTGCCGATGCCATCCCGCGTCACGAACGGCCGATTGTAGCTGACCTTGTAGGCGCGGCCGTCCGGGCTGGCGGTCGCGTTTCCGCCGTAGAGATTGGCGCCGCCCCAGCCATTATAGGCATGCCAGGTGGTGTCGGAGGTCTGGAAGACGATATCACGCGCGGCGCCGTCGCCGCGAACGATGAAGGGGATATGGCTGGCGCCCGCGGTGCCGTCCTGCCGCACCAGCTTGGCGATATAGACCCCGGAAACCGCGTCCGCCGGCACCGCCCATGTGGTCGTGACCGACCAGTTGCTGGCGTCATAGAGGCCGATCGAGGCGTTCCCGCCTGGCGAAGGCTGGACGGAGGCGACGTTCTGCTGAAGCGTCGCCACCCTCCGGGCGCCCAATCCCGAATAATAGCCGAGACGGTAGATATCGATCCTGTAATTGGCGGAATCGGTATTGATCTTGAAGGATACCGTCTGGCCCTGGTCGACGCTGATGCTTGTCGCGAACCCGTCGATATTGCTGGCGGAGGGTCCGTCGAGATCCCACTCGCTTTGCGGGTTTCCCGTTTTCTGGTTCTCGACCACAATCGGATTCATGCCCGTCATCGCTGCAGACTCCTTTGGGGCCGTGACACAACGAAATCGGTGGAGACAGAATTATCCGAAGAAGAAGTGAGGATAACATGGGGGCTGCAAGGCGGGAAAGCTGCACTTTTGGATATGGTAAAACCCGGCTGGAAATTCCGTGGACCCTGTTAACCAAAAAGCGGCGGCACAGGGCTACCGCGACGCACGCGCCTTGCCGGGCCTAGAACCTTGGCTATCGCGAATGCGCGCTCAGGATCTTGAGCGCGAAGGCGGAAAAGACGCCTGCAAAGAGATAATCCACGATCCGAGTCACGCGCGGGCTCTTCTTCATCAGCCCGGCGAAGCGGTCGGCCGCGACCACCATGGGTATCGTCAGCGGCAAGGAGAGCGGGATGAAGGAAAGGCCGAGAAAGAAGAGCTTGCCGGGCGCATGGGGATCGTGCGCGGAGACGAATTGCGGCAGGAACGTCATGAAGAACAGGATGATCTTCGGGTTGAGCAGGTTGATGCCGATCCCCGTCGCCCAATTGCGGAAAAAAGTGTGATTCGGACCGGCCTTTTGCATGGGCTTGAATGCCGAACCATGACGGATCGCATGGAAAGCGAGCCAGACGAGATAGCCGGCGCCACCGATCTTGAGCGCCGTGAAGGCGACGGGTGAGGCGATGATGAGCGCGGAGAGGCCGAGCGCGACGAGCGACGTATGGATGATGCAGCCCGTCATGGCGCCCGCCATACAGGCAAAGCCGGCGGTCCGCCCTTCCGAAAGCGCACGGCCGACGAACAGCGTCATATCGGGGCCTGGCGTGATAGCGATGATGAAAGTCGCGATCGCGAACTGGACAAGCGTGGCGAAATCGGGAACGAAGGTCATTGGAAGCTCTTGTTTGCGAGGAGCTTGCGTACCGCAAGACCGGTCGTATTGCCAGAGAAAGCACGACATCCTACGTCAGTGGCGAGACGCTGCTGCGGCCTTCGCCGCGATAGCCCCGTTCAAGCGTGAAAGGAAGGGACATGGCTGGAGACGAAGTGACGGTCGAGCGGGAAGATACCGGTTCCAAGGGCCGGTATGTCTATCGTGCCGACGGCCAGGAGGCGGAAATGACGTTCAGCAAGGCCGGCGAGCACCAGATCATCATCAATCACACGGAAGTCCCGGATGCCTTTCGCGGGCAGGGGATCGGTCTCAGGCTGGTGGAACGGGCCGTCGCCGATGCGCGGGCGGAGGGGAAAACGATCATTCCACTCTGCCCTTTCGCGGCGGCGCAATTCCGCCGCCATCCCGAATGGGCCGATGTCCTCAAAAGATAGAAGCCCGCAGGTTCGTCAGCCGGCAAAAACATCCTTGTTACGCTCTCTCAGAACGTTCTTCTGCACCTTGCCCATCGTGTTGCGCGGCAGTTCGTCGATGACGAAGACCCGCTTCGGCTGCTTGAAGCGGGCAAGCTTGCCGGAAAGTGCGGCAATCACTTCGCCTTCGGAAGGCGCTGCACCGGGTTTCGCGACGACGGCGGCGACGACGCCTTCGCCGAAATCCGGATGCCTGACGCCGAAAACAGCCGATTCGACCACGCCTGGCAATTTGTCGATGAGAAGTTCGATCTCCTTCGGATAGATGTTGTAGCCGCCTGAGATGATGAGATCCTTGGCACGCCCGACGATCGCGACATAGCCCTCCGCATCCATGGTCGCCACATCGCCGGAGATGAAGAACCCGTCCGGGCGGAACTCGGCTTTCGTCTTCTCCGGCATCTTCCAGTAGCCCTTGAAGACGTTGCGGCCTTTCACCTCGATAATGCCCACACCCCCCTGCGGCACGATTTCTCCGCTTTCCGCATCCGCGATGCGCAATTCCACGCCTGGTAGCGGAAAGCCCACCGTTCCGGCGCGCCGTTCGCCGTCACAGGGGTTGGAGGTGTTCATGCCGGTCTCGGTCATGCCATAGCGTTCGAGGATGCGGTGACCTGTCCGTTCTTCGAACTCGCGATGCGTTTCCGCCAGAAGCGGCGCACTGCCGGAAACGAAAAGCCGCATATGATCGACGAGCGCGCGCGTCAGCCGCGGATCGGCAAGAAGACGCGTATAATAGGTCGGCACGCCCATCATGGTGGTGGCACGGGGCAAACCGGCAACGAGGTCGTCCATGACGACGCCCAGCAGGAAGATCATCGAACCGCCGGCGAGCAGGATGACATTCGTGGCGACGAAAAGCCCGTGCGTGTGGAAGATAGGCAGCGCGTGCAGCAACACGTCCTTGTCGGTGAAGCGCCAGCAATCGACCAGCGCTTCGGCGTTCGACAGCAGATTGTCCTGCGTGAGCATCGCTCCCTTCGACCTGCCCGTGGTCCCGGATGTATAGAGGAAGGCGGCGAGATCGTCCGCCCCGCGGGCCGCCGCCTCGCTTTTTGACGGCATGGCGGCGGCCAGTTCCATCAGGCTGCCGCCTCCGTCGGCGTTCAACGTCATGATCGTTGCGTCGGCGGTCTCCGCCACCGGTTCGAGCGTCGGTCGATTGCCCTCATCGCAGACAAGGAGGCGCGCCTCGGCATCGGTGACGAAATATTCGACTTCCGGCGCGGTATAGGCGGTGTTGAGCGGCAGGAAGACAAGGCCCGCCTTTACGCAGGCGGCATAGAGCGCTAGCGCCTCCGGCGATTTCTTCACCTGCACGGCGACGCGGTCGCCGGTTTTGAGGCCTCTGGCCGCGATCGCGTTGGCCATCCGCGCCGCAAGGGCGAGAAAAGCGCGATAGCTGATTTCCCGCCCGTCCTTCAGGATCAGGAAGGGCCTGTCGCTTGCCTCATGCCGAAGGAAAAGGGCGTCGTAAAGCGTATTCGGGAGCGTGTTTTGCATGATCGGGCTCGTGCGGCTTCGAGATACAAATCCCTATGCAGCACAAGATGCCCCGGCCGCAAGGG
>SCRB01000538.1 GCA_004299545.1 Rhizobiaceae bacterium | reverse complement strand
GGGAAAGGGCAGACCCCGAGGCGGGAACCCAGTGGATAGCGCCCCGACGGAAATCGCGGCTGTTCGGCCGTTTCATGTCACCAATCGTCTGGTCCTCTCGATTGCGGTGCCGATGATGCTCGCCTACGCCTCGACGCCGCTTCTGGGCATCGTGGACACGACCGTCGTCGGTCAGTTCGGCAGTGCGGCCCTTCTGGGCGGCCTGGCGGCGGGGGCGGCCATCTTCGACGTCGTCTTCAATACCTTCAATTTCCTGCGGGCGGGGACGACCGGCCTGACCGCGCAGGCTTTCGGGCGCGGCGACCCCGGCGGCGAGCAGGCAGCCTTCTGGCATGCCATCTCGATCGCCGTTGTGGCCGGGATCCTGTTGATCTTGCTTGCGCCGCTGGTCGCCTTTGTCGGCGGCTGGTTCATGAATGCGGGCGTGGCCGTGACGGCGGCGATGACGCTCTATATCCGCATCCGCATGCTGTCCGCGCCTATGGCCCTCATCAACTATTCGGTTCTGGGCTATGTGCTCGGGCGCGGCCAGGCGGGACTGGGCCTTTTTCTCCAGATCCTGCTCAACGGCACCAACATGGTGTTGTGTATCCTGCTTGGCCTCAAACTTGGCTGGGGCGTGGCGGGCATTGCCTGGGCCACGGTCTGTGGCGAAACCTGCGCGGCTGTCGTCGGTGTGAGCATCGTCCTCATCCGTTTCCGCCGCCTGCCGCCATTGCCGCGACATCGGCTTTTCGACCGAAACGCGTTCCTGCGGATGCTGACGCTCAACCGCGACATCATGATCCGGTCCTTTTCGCTGCTCGGCGCTTTTGCGCTCTTCACGCGGCAAAGCGCCCAACTTGGCACAGATGTTCTCGCCGCCAATGCTGTCTTGATGAACTTTTTCCTGATCGGGAGTTTCTTTCTCGACGGATTCGCCACTGCCGCCGAGCAACTGACCGGCAGGGCGATCGGTTCACGCTACGAGCCGGCCTTCCGGCGCGCGGTCAGCCTGACCATGCTATGGGGCTTTGCGCTTGCCGGGGTTGTCACGGCATTTTTCCTCATTTTCGGCGACAGCCTGATCAATCTCATCTCGACTGGCGCCGACGTGAGGCTCGATGCCAAAGCCTTTCTGCCGTGGGGTGCTTTCACCGCCGTTACCGGGGTCCTTGCCTTTCAGATGGATGGTGTTTTTATCGGCGCCACATGGTCGCGCGACATGCGCAACATGATGCTTCTCTCCTTTGCAATCTATATTGCGAGCCTGGTGCCGCTTTCCCGCCTCTTTGGCAATACCGGGGTTTGGATCGCGCTCCACGTCTTCCTCGTGGTTCGCGGCCTCAGTCTTCTCGCGGTCTTGCCGGCACGCAAACGCGCGATATTCGGCAATTGAACGAGGCGGTGAGGATCACTCCGGCGGGTTACGGTCCGCCCAGCGGGAAAGGTGGCTGTCGCGGATGGCGGCGATCGAGGAGAGCCCCTCGGCGCGGACGAATTGGCCCATGCCGGTGACGATACGGCCCGGAAGCGAAGGGCCGGCATAGATCATCCCGGTATAAAGCTGGACGAGATCGGCCCCCGCCCTCATCTTCTCGATCGCCGTCTCCGCTGAATCGACACCGCCGACCCCGATAATGGGAAATGTCGCGCCGAGACGCTTGCGCATGCGCGCCAGCATGATCGTGGAACGCTCGAAGAGCGGCGGCCCCGAAAGGCCGCCGGCCTGTGCTGCATTCGGCAGGGCGGAAACGCCGGCGCGGGAAAGTGTCGTGTTGGAGACGATCAGCCCGTCGACGCGCTTATCGAGAAGTTCGGCGGCGATGTCGTCGAGTTCCGCTTCGTCGAGATCGGGCGCGATCTTGAGGAACAATGGAACGGGACGACCCTGAGGGCAAGTCTCGCCACGGACGGCAACGATACGGGCGAGCAATTCGCCGAGGATCTCGCGCGCCTGCATCTTCCGGAGGCCCGGCGTGTTGGGCGAAGAGATATTGACCGTGAGATAGGAAGCGAGAGCGGCGAAGCGCCTGACCCCCTCTTCGTAGTCACCGATGCGATCCGCGCTGTCCTTGTTGGCACCGATATTTACGCCGACAATGCCAGGATGCCCTTTGCGTGCTTGCAGGCGGCTGAGCATTCGCTCATGCCCTTCATTGTTGAAGCCAAGCCGATTGACGACGGCGTTCTGCTCCGTGAGGCGAAAAATGCGCGGCCTCGTATTGCCCGCCTGCGGCAGCGGCGTGACGGTCCCGACCTCGGCGAAACCGAAGCCGAGCGAGAGAAGCGCGTCGGGTACTTCTCCATTCTTGTCATATCCGGCCGCCATGCCGATGGGGTTGGGAAAGGAAAGCCCGGCGATCTCCACCCGCAGACCAGGATGCGGCCGGTGCGGGCGGGCAAGCGGAAGGCCCGCGGCAAGGGCGCGGATCGACAAGCCATGGGCCGTTTCGGGATCCAGTACGAAAAGAAGCTTGCGTCCGAATGCGTCGATCATCTGTGTCATGCGTCAAGCACGGGGAAGAGATGGGTCCCCGATCGGCCAAGCGGCAACGGCTTTACCCATTTCACCGCTTTCGGATCAAGCCTGGCGTAGAGATGGGGAAAGAGCGCTCCGCCCCGCGAAACCTCGTAGCGAAGATCATTGCCCAATGCCCCGTCGTCGATGGCGATGAGGAGAAGGCCGTCCCGTCCCCGGAAATGCTTCTCCGCCGTTTCCTCGACC
>SCRB01000537.1 GCA_004299545.1 Rhizobiaceae bacterium | reverse complement strand
CGCCTTCACCGCCAGCGCGGTGTCGTAATAGGGCCGCGCACCGCCGATCTTGACATAGATCGGCTTCTCCCAACCGGTGATCTCCCGCAATTCCAGGATCTTGATCTCGAGATCGTCCGGGCCCGTCCAGTCCGGATGCCTGCAGGCCGAGCGCTGGTCGATACCCTTGGGCAACGTGCGCATCTCGGCTACGCGGTCGGAAATCTTCTGGCCGAGCAGCATGCCGCCGCCGCCCGGCTTGGCGCCCTGGCCGACCACGACTTCGATGGCGTCGGCGCGGCGCAGGTCGCGCGGGTTCATGCCGTAACGCGACGGCAGGTACTGGTAGACCAGAACCTGCGAATGGCCGCGCTCCTCCTCCGTCATGCCGCCGTCACCGGTGGTGGTCGAGGTGCCGGCAGCGGTAGCACCGCGCCCGAGCGCCTCCTTCGCCGGACCGGAAAGCGCGCCGAAACTCATGCCGGCAATGGTGATCGGAATCTTCAACTCGATCGGCTTCCTGGCATGGCGCGAGCCCAGCACGATGTTGGTGCCGCAACGCTCGCGATAGCCTTCCAGCGGATAGCGCGAAATCGACGCGCCGAGGAAAAGCAGATCGTCGAAATGCGGCACCTTGCGTTTGGCGCCGGCGCCGCGAATATCGTAGATGCCGGTCGCCGCCGCACGGCGGATTTCCGAGAGCGTATATTCGTCGAACGTGGCCGAGCGGCGCGGAGTCGTTGGCGGGTTCTGGTATGACATGCCCGGCTCCTCAGTATGCGTCGGCGTTGTCGATGTGGAAATTGTATAGCTTGCGCGCCGAACCGTAGCGCCGGAACTCTTCAGGCTTCACGCCCTGCATCCCGGCGCGTTTCAAGAGGTCCGCCAGAAGCGTCAGGTGCTCCGGCCGCATCTCCTTCTCGACACAGTCCGATCCCAGGCTCTTGACCTTGCCGCGCACGAACAGCTTCGCTTCGTAAAGAGAATCGCCGAGCGCATCGCCCGCATCGCCGAGTACCACCAGATTACCCGCCTGCGCCATGAAGGCGGACATGTGGCCGATGTTGCCGCCAACGACGATATCGACACCCTTCATCGAGATGCCGCAGCGCGACGAAGCGTTACCGTCGATGACAAGCAGGCCCCCATGGGCGGTGGCACCGGCATATTGGCTGGCATCGCCTTTGATATGGATGCTGCCGGACATCATATTCTCGCCGACGCCCGGCCCGGCCGAACCGTGGACCGTGATGTTGGCCCGCTGGTTCATGCCGCCGCAATAATAGCCGACATTGCCGCGGATATTGACCGTGATCGGTTGATCGAGCCCAGCCGCCACGGCGTGGCTACCGCCCGGATTGAGCACTTCCCAGACGGTGGCGTTGGCACCTTCGCGGATATTCTGGAGGGCCTGGTTTACGTCGCGAAGCGGGATTTGCGCGAGATCGAGTTGTTCGGTTTCGGTTGCCTCGGCCAGTTGCGCTGCCTGCATTTTTCAATGCTCCCAGAAATAGACAGTCGAAGGTTCAGGCTCCCAAATCCTGGCCTCGTTGATTCCGGGCAGATTGGCGAGCGCGCGGTATTCCGTGCCGAAGGCGACGTACTGGTCCGTCTCCGCCATCACCGCGGGCTTGCAGGCGATGGGGTCGCGCACCACGCCGAAGCCAGACTTTGTGCCGACGACAAAAGTGTAGAACCCGTCGAGATCGGTGAGTCCCGCTTCCAGCGCCTGGCCGAGATCCATCCCGTGCGCGATGCGCGAGGAAAGGTAAGCGGCGGCGACCTCGGTATCGTTCTCCGTCTCGAAGCCTATTCCCTCGCGCGAGAGATCGCGGCGCAGGTTGTTGTGGTTCGACAG
>SCRB01000536.1 GCA_004299545.1 Rhizobiaceae bacterium | reverse complement strand
GTCATTCGCCGCCGCTCCCGCGAGGCGAATGACGGCCCCAGGCGTCCGGATCGAAGCCTTTCTGGAGATGATGAGCGCCGAACGCGGCGCGAGCGGCAATACGCTTGCCTCCTATCGCCGCGACCTGGAGGACGCGGCGGCCTTCCTTCACGCCTCCCGACACACTCTCGCCGAAGCCGGCGCCGCCGACATCCGCGCCTATCTGGAGGATCTCGCCGCGCGTGGCTTTGCGCGAACGTCGCAGGCGCGCCGCCTTTCGGCACTGCGGCAGTTCTTCAAGTTCCTCTATGCGGAGGGTCTGAGGCCGGATGACCCGACCGGCCCGCTCGACAGCCCGAAAAAGGAAAGACCGCTGCCGAAAACGCTCGGCGAGGACGATGTCGGCCGCCTTCTCGACCGCGCCGCGGCCGAAGCCGCCGATCCGGCGCTTGCCGGAGAAGACGGCGGCGGCGCCACGCGGCGCCACGCCCTCGTCGAACTGCTTTATGCCACCGGCCTCCGCGTCTCCGAACTGGTCAGCCTCCCCCTCTCCATCGCGCGCCGGGACGACCGCTTTTTCATGGTCAGGGGGAAGGGCGGCAAAGAAAGAATGGTGCCGCTGTCGGCGAAGGCGCGCGCGGCGCTGCAACTATGGCTGGGCGAGCGCGACGCCGATCCCGCCATTGCGGACAGTCCGTGGCTGTTTCCTGCCGCGTCGGAAAGCGGGTCCCTGCCGCGGCAGGTCTTTGCCCGTGAGTTGAAGGGGCTCGCCGCCCGCTCGGGCCTGGCGGCCGCCGCGATTTCGCCCCACGTCCTTCGCCACGCCTTCGCCAGCCATCTCCTCCAGAACGGCGCCGATCTGAGGGCCGTGCAGCAGCTTCTCGGCCATTCCGATATTTCGACCACGCAGATCTATACCCATGTGCTGGAGAAGCGGCTGCTGGAACTCGTCCAGAATCATCATCCGCTTGCCGATCGGAATGGGTAACGCTATGGGAACGTCGTCTTAAGGACCCGGTAACGCTCTTATCCGACGATTTCATCGCTGTTTTTGTCCCAATTTGGCGCATGCATGTACAATTATCTCGAATTCGAAAAGCCCGTCGCAGACCTCGAAGGCAAGATATTCGAGCTGAAGAAGCTGAACGAGGGTGGCGAGGCCGTCGATGTCGCCGACGAAATCGCGCGGCTCGAAAAACGCTCGCGCGAAGCCTTGCGCGAAGCCTATAAAGCGCTCACGCCTTGGCAGAAGGCCCAGGTCGCCCGGCATCCCGACCGGCCGCATTGCCTCGATTATGTGCGGGCGCTCTTCACCGACTTCACGCCACTCGCGGGCGATCGCGTCTTCGGCGAGGACGAGGCGATCGTCGGCGGCCTGGCGCGGTTCCGCGGCGAGCCTGTCGCGGTGATCGGACAGGAGAAGGGCAACGACACCAAGAGCCGCCTCAAGCACAATTTCGGCATGGCGCGCCCCGAAGGCTACCGCAAGGCGGTGCGCATCATGGACCTTGCCGACCGGTTCGGCATACCGCTCGTCACGCTGGTCGACACTGCCGGCGCCTATCCCGGCGTCGGCGCCGAGGAGCGCGGCCAGGCAGAGGCGATTGCCCGCTCCACCGAAAAATGCCTGGCAATCCACGTCCCGTCTGTCTCCGTCGTGATCGGCGAAGGCGGTTCCGGCGGCGCGATCGCGCTGGCGACCGCGAACCGCATCTACATGCTCGAGCATTCGATCTATTCGGTGATTTCGCCCGAAGGCGCGGCCTCGATCCTCTGGCGTGATTCGGCGCGGGCCCGCGATGCGGCGACCAACATGAAGATCACGGCCCAGGACCTTCTCGACATGAAGGTCATAGACGGCATCATTGCCGAACCGCTCGGCGGCGCCCATCGCGGCGCCGAAACCGTGATCGAGGCCACCGGGCGGCAA
>SCRB01000535.1 GCA_004299545.1 Rhizobiaceae bacterium | reverse complement strand
TGCAACAAGGACTACGACAAGCTGGTCGCCGAACTCGGCCACACCGCGGATTACGAAAAGCGCGGCGAGATCATCAAGAAGCTGAACACGATGCTGACGATGGACAGCTATTCGATCGTGCCTCTGGTGTGGCGCGGCCGTACCTCGGCGATCTCCAACACGCTCGGCGGGGATATCATGAACACCTGGGATTCCGAGATGTGGAACGCCCAGGACTGGTATCGCAAAAAGTAGAATCGCGCGCCCTTTCGAGGGCGCCCGGTTGACAGCCTCGATATCCCATACCGGCCGGGGGCCAACCGGCCGGCGAAGACAGGCTTCACGAATGCTCAACTTTGCCATCCGACGGCTGCTCATCGCCGTCCCGACCCTGCTTCTGATCAGCCTGATCGTCTTCGCGCTCCTGAAGCTGGCGCCGGGCGATCCGCTGTCGAACATGCCGCTGACGATCCCGCCCGAGGTTCGTGAAAAGATGCGCGCCGCCCTCGGCGTCAACAAGCCCCTGGTCGTGCAGTATCTCCTGTGGCTGAAGCAGTTTTTCGTCGTCGAGCCGGTGCATATGGTCGACGTGCTGTTCGGCACGCATTTCTCGGCCGGAATGCAGCGCATCATCTCGTGGCAGACGCGCAGCCCCGTGTTCGACATCATCGCCCAGCGCCTTCCCCAGACATTGTGGGTCGTGGGCCTCGCCTATGTCGTGGGTACGCTGGTCGCGCTGCCCATCGGCATCCTGTCGGCCTACAAGCAATATTCGATCTTCGATCAGGCAGGCACGTTCCTGTCGATGATCGGCCTGGCGGTGCCGCCGTTCTTCTCCGGCGTGCTGGTCATCCTGGTCTTTGCCGTCTATCTCGGCTGGTTTCCCTCGATCTACAATACCACTCTCGTCGTCAACAGCTGGAGCAGCTTCATGGAGCAGGTGCGTCAGATGGTAATGCCGGTGATGGTGCTGGCGGTACAGACGACCGCCCAGATCAGCCGCTATCTGCGTTCGTCCATGCTCGACAATCTCGGCCAAGACTACGTCCGCACGGCCCGCTCCAAGGGCATGAGCGAAAAGGTGGTCGTGCTGATCCATGTGCTGCGCAATTCGATGATCCCCGTCGTCACCGTCGTCGCGCTCGGCCTGCCAAGCATCTTCGGCGGCGCCATCGTGACCGAACAGATCTTCAAGGTGAACGGCATCGGCCAGCTTCTCATCACCGCCATCTACGCCAACGACATCCCGATGGTTCAGACATTGACTTTCATTTTCGCGGTGCTCATCGTCATCTTCAACCTGATCGCCGATCTGCTCTACGGCGTGCTCGACCCGAGGATCCGCTATGACTGATCCGAGCGGAAGCAAGGACCCGAAGGCGATCGCCGCGACGCTGGCCGGCGCAACTCTCGCCCCCCTTCCCGTCGCCGGAGCGGAACTGGCGGCGTTCGTGGCGCCGCCGCGCAATCAGTGGTGGGACGTGTGGGATCAGTTCAAGGT
>SCRB01000534.1 GCA_004299545.1 Rhizobiaceae bacterium | reverse complement strand
CCCCCGGCGGAGTACATCACCCGTTCCGGCGGTATTTTCCGCGATATGACGATCCACGATTTCGACATGGCGCGCTTTCTTCTTGGTGAGGAGCCCGCCTCGATCACCGCGCAGGCATCCGTTCTGGTCGACAAGAAGATCGGGGACCTCGGCGACTATGATTCGGCGAGCGTGATGATCGAAACGAAATCAGGCAAACACTGCACCATCTCCAATTCCCGCCGCGCGACCTATGGCTACGACCAGCGCATCGAGGTCCACGGCTCGAAGGGAATGGTCGCGGCCGAAAACCAGCGCCCCGTCTCGATCGAAGTTGCCGATGCCGCGGGCTATACGCGCCCGCCGCTCCATGATTTCTTCATGACCCGCTATACGGAGGCCTATGCGCGCGAGATCGCGGCCTTCATCGAAAGCGTGACGACGGGGAAGACAGCGTCACCGAGCGGCGAGGACGGACTGATCGCACTCGCCATGGCGGAGGCGGCGCTGCGTTCGGCGAAGGAGAAGCGCACGGTGACGCTGAGCGAAGTGCTCGGCTGAGGCTCTTTCTTCAGCCGATTTCGGTGACGATATTTTCCAGCCCGCGCAGACTCTCGATCCGCCTGAAGCGCGGCTCGCCGGCCGGTTCCTCGTCATGTTCCAGCGCCCATGTCAGCGCGTGCGGGATATAGACGCCCCAGCTTCCGGCCCTCAGTGCCGGCACGACATCGGATTTCAGCGAATTGCCGACCATCATCGCCTGTTCCGGCCCGTCGCCATGCTGGCGGAAAACGCGATCGTAGGTGCCCCGGCTCTTGTCGCTGACGATCTCCACGGCGCTGAAAAGCTCTCCGAGGCCAGACGCGGCGAGCTTGCGTTCCTGGTCGAAGAGATCGCCCTTGGTGATGAGGACCAGCCGGTAGCGGCCGGCGAGCGTTTCGAGTGTCTCGCGGACATGCGGAAGCGTCTCGACCGGGTGGGTCAGCATCTCGCGCCCCGCCGCCAGGATGCCGTCGATGACGCTGGCCGGAACCTTGCCTTGCGTGACCTCGATCGCCGTTTCCACCATGGAAAGCGTGAACCCCTTTATGCCGAAACCGTATAGTTTCAGGTTGCGTTTCTCCGTTTCGAGCAGCCGATCCGATAGATGGCGAGGCTCCGCATGGTCGGCGAGAAGCGCGGCAAAACGCTCCTCGGTCAGCCTGTAGAAGCGTTCGTTTTGCCAAAGCGTATCGTCGGCGTCGAAGCCGATGGTGGTGAGTTGCGGCATGGCGTCATCCGGAATCGGGACCGAATCATATCGCGCGCCAGGCGCACCCGTCTACCGCGCTACGTGCCTACCTTGTCGTCTGCGCGATGAGGTCGGCGGCGATGGCGAGGAAGACGCCGGCGCCTGTCGTCATGGCGCCGATGAGGAAGACGCGGCTGGCCTTCTGGAAAAGGTGCTTCTTGACCGAATCGGTATGCAGGAGGAGCGCCAGCGCCCGGAACTGAATGATGATCCCGATGCAAAGCGCCGCGACCGGAAAGGCGTCATAAAGCCGCCAGGGCAGGGGATTGGCGCCCCATTGAGCCAGGAAGCCGAGCGAAAAGGAAAAGATGATCCCGACGACGGTGAGTGTCCCGTTGCGGAACAGCGTCTCGATGAGCTGTTCGTTCTCGTCGTTGAGATTCATCGGCTCTCCCGGAACCGGGTCCTGCGCTGGTGCGGGGAAGTTAATTGTGTTGCCGAATGCCGGCGCCTGCAAGCGGAGATTTTGCGGGCGGCGATGGTCGGCCGACACAGAAGTCTGGAGGTTGTGTCAACGCGCCCTTGCCGGATATGCAGTCCGCGTTTCCGGCGATTGCCGCTTGACGGAGCCGCTTTCGGCGGTTTAGCGCCACCGCGATATCCACCGGGTTCCCATGTCCGACATCGTCGCGCTCATACTGCCGTTTTTCGGCCTCATCTTCCTCGGCTTCGCGGTCGCCCGTTTCGCGCGCCAGCCGATCGAGGCGCTCGGCTGGATGAACGTCTTCGTTATTTATGTCGCTCTTCCGGCGCTTTTCTTCCAGCTTTTGTCGAAGACGCCGATCGAACAGCTGACGGAATGGAAGTTCATCTTCGGCTCCGTCTTCTCTACCTTCCTGATCTTCCTGACCATGTTCCTGCTTTCGCTCGTTTTCTCGCGCGGACAAATCGCGGAAAGCACGATCAGGGGGCTTGCTTCCGCCTATGGCAATATCGGCTATATGGGGCCGGGATTGGCGCTGCTTGCGCTTGGCGAGCAGGCCGCGGTTCCCGTCGCGCTCATTTTCTGCTTCGAAAACATGATGCACTTTACCGTGGCGCCGACACTGATGGCGTTGTCGGGAAAGGACCACGAAAAGCCGCTCCAGCTCGCCGTGAAGGTCGTGAAGGAGATTGCCCTTCATCCCTTTATCATCGCCACCGCGCTCGGCGTGCTGGCAGCCTATTTCCATTTTCGCTCTCCGCTGGCGATCGATCGCCTGCTTGATTCGCTGGCCAAGGCGGCGGCGCCCTGCGCGCTGTTCGCCATGGGCGTCACGCTCGCGCTTCGCCCGCTGAAGCGGGTCCCGCGCGAACTCGGCGGCATCGCGCTCCTGAAACTCGCGGTGCATCCGGCGCTTTGCTATGTGATGCTGAGTTTGGTCGGCCATTTTTCGCCGGTCTGGGTGTTTTCGGCGGTCCTGCTCGCTTCGCTGCCGACGGCGACGAACGTGTTCGTCATCGCCCAGCAATATGGCGTTTGGGTCGAGCGCGCCTCCGCGAGCATCCTTCTGACAACCGTGCTTTCCGTCGTCACGGTGACGGCGACGCTTTATGTGATCAAGAGCGGCATGCTACCGCCGGACCTCTTTCCGTAAGTCGGAGAACAGGTTCTTCCAGCCGCTTCCGGGCCGCATTCCCTCGCGCATGAAGAAGCTGCGGACGGGTGCCAGATTGCCGATGACGGAGAGGCCGGCGGTGCGCAAAAGCTGCGCCGGCAGGAAGTCCGACAGGAGCGACATGTTGAGCATGTTGACTGCCGTGCTGCGGGCCATGATATCGGGCCGCCGCTTGGCGTCATAACGCCACAGCACATGAGCGGAGCCGGGGTCGTTCCGGTCGAGCCGGGCCACCGCCACCAGGTCCTCGATATCGCGGATGCCGAGATTGAGGCCCTGCGCCCCGATCGGCGGGAACACATGCGCCGCTTCGCCGACGAGCGCGACACGATCGCGGGCAAAGCGCATCGGAAGCGCCGAGGACAGCGGATAGATCTGCCGTCCCGGCTCGACCTCGACCCTGCCCAGCATCGACTGCATTTTTTCCTCGATGCGCCGCGACAGGTCTCCATCGTCCAGTGCCAGCAGTTCCCTGGCCGTTCCGGGCCTGGCCACCCAGACGAGGGAAGAGCGCTTTCCGGGCAGCGGCACCTGCGTGAAGGGACCGGTCTCGGTGTGGAATTCCGTCGAAATGCCGGCATGGTCGCGCGCGTGCGAAAAGTTGAGCACCAGCGCCGATTGACGGCGGTCGCGCGTGAACGCCCTGATGCCGGCGGCAGTGCGGGCGGGGGACAGGCGGCCATCGGCCGCGACAGCCAACCTGGCTGAAATCCTGTCTTCGCCCTCCATTTCCGCCTCGACGGTATCGGCCGCCATGTGCCACTGCCGCACCAGTTCCTTCCGCCAGGAGATGCCCGGCCTTTCCATCACGGCCTTTTCCAGCTGGCGCACGAGATGCGTGTTCGGGATATTGTAGCCGAAGGCGTCTTCTCCGATTTCAGAGGAACGGAAGGTGATGACGGGGCTGCGGACGAGGCGCGATGTCGCGTCTATAATGCGCATCGTTTTGAGGGGCGCCGCTTCGGCCTTGAGCCCCTCGGCCAATCCAAGCCGCTCCATCAGCGTCAGTGCCGGCAGCATCAGCGCGGTGGTGCGCCGGTCCTCGTGGGTGGGGGCCGGCCCGGCGAGAACGACGTCGAACCCCGCGTCGGCGAGGGCCAGCGCGGCGATCATGCCGGCCGGCCCGGTACCGGCAACGAGGATTTCGGCTGCTTCGGCGGTGTTCATCCTGTTCTCCGAACGATCGTGATCCAATGGTAATTTAAAGCCTTGGCTGGCCGTTGCAAATCCTCGGAAAATTTGCCGCGGAGGCACATACCGCCGTGATTGCGCGTTCCTGCAGGGCTGCCAACCCTCTTTACCTCGATCCGATTCCGGTCTAGCGCG
>SCRB01000533.1 GCA_004299545.1 Rhizobiaceae bacterium | reverse complement strand
GTCCGGTCGGTCCAGATGCGGCTCATGACCGGGTGGTCGGGAACGGCGCAGGAATCGGTCCTGTCGATATTGGGATCGTCGAGATGGGTGCGGGTGACGTCCATCATCAGGAGAGCGCCGGGGGAATAGGGCGCGTATGCCTCGTCATAGGCCGTTTTCCATGTATAGGCGACGCCGGCTTCGACGAAAACGATGAGACACGCGATGGTGCGGCCGTCGAGCGCCAGGGAATGGATACGGCAAAGGTCGCGCTCCGCCAGGCTGTGGATGGCCTCGCGTGCGAAGGCGGCACGGAAACGATCGGCCACCATGGCTGAGCGCTCCCTTCCCTTCCATCCCGATGCCTCCAGCGTCAGGAATATCTCGACATCGGAGCGGATTTCATCGGGGTGGCGCGAAACCTTGTAAACCAGCGTTCCCCGCTCGGACAGGCGCCGCCTCAACCGGTCGAAGCCGCGATAGTGGTGCGCGCTCAAGGCGTGGCGCAGATAGCTTTCCGGATCGCTGCCGCCCTTGAGGAAGGGCCGCTCATGCGCTTCGGTCGTAATCAGGGCGAGGTCCTGGCTGGCGGCGAAGACGCGCACAAGATCGGCGACGGGGCCGTTGAGAGGCAGGTCTGGCAGGACGGCGACCCTCGGCAATTGCAGATGCGGCCGCGCCAGCATGGAAAAGACATCCTCGATCACGCCGAACGGATCGTCGCGATCGATCAGGGGGGTGCCGAGAGGCCCGAACGGGCTCGACCAAATCCGCATCACCGCCGTACCGATGCCCATGGCCGGCTTTTCGATCGAGAAGGGCGCGAGGAAACGCAGACGGCTGCGGCTCTGGTCGTCACCATCGCGGATAACGGCAAGACGGACCTCGCGATCCTCCAGGCGCGGCATCGCCGGAGCGAGGAAGCGGGGGTTGAAGAAGACGTTCGGCTCGACCGTGCGGGCGCACAGATGATCGAGTTCCTCGACCAGATCGAACCCTGCCGACGCCGGATAGATGGCAAGCTTGCGTGGCGGCCGGCGGGACCCCAGCACTTCGATGCGTGCCGGATCGACCGGGCCGACATAAAGGCCGGCCAGGTCGCTGATCATGGCGCCTGCCGGGCTGCCGCTCATCTCTTCAAGTATCGGTGTCGTGACCATCAATATGCCTCTTTGGCGGGAGCGGCCGGCAGAAAGACCGCCATGACGATGCCGAGCTTGCGCCAGACGGTGAAGGAAAGTGCGGCGGCTTCGAAAACCATCGCCGCTGTCGTGGCGATCGCCGCTCCCCATAGGCCAAGCATCGGGATGAAAACGACATTGAGCCCGATATTGAAGGCAAGCGTCAGGGCATAGACGACGGCACAGATGTTCTGGTTGCCGCTCATCGTCAACAGGCTTTCCGCCGGGCCGACTGCCGCGCGCGCCACGACGCCGATGACGAGCACGAAGAGAAGCGGGTAGCCGGCGCTGAAACCCGGGCCGAAAAGCGTCAGCAGGGGTTCGCCGAACGCCAGCACCGCGAACGCCATCGCGAGCGACGGCCAGAACGTCCAGGTGACGGTTTCGCGTGCGAAATTCTCGAGCTGATCGCGGCTGCCGCCGTGGGTGAACT
>SCRB01000532.1 GCA_004299545.1 Rhizobiaceae bacterium | reverse complement strand
GCTCTTCCGATCTGGTGCGACCGCTATACGCCCCTGGTGGCGATCGAGGGAACGGACGGTCTTTTCCTGGACATCAGCGGCTCGACACATCTTTTCGGCGGCGAAAAGCGACTGCTGGGCGAGGTGCTTTCATGTTTCCTGCATCAAGGTTTCGCCGTCAGGGCGGGTCTTGCCTCGACCCCCGGCGCGGCATGGGCGGCGGCGCGGTTTTCCCTTTCGTCCATCGAGGAAGGAAAGGAGAAGGAAGCGCTTTTTTCCCTTCCCCTTGCCGCGCTTCGCCTGCCTGCCGAAACGCGGGAAAAGGTGGAAGGCGTCGGGTTGAAAAGGGCCGGCATGCTGCTTTCCACGCCACGGGCCCCGCTCGCAAAGCGCTTCGGCAAGGAACTTCTCCTGCGCATCGACCAGTTTCTCGGCGCGGTCGATGAGCCTGTTTCACCACGGCTTCCCGTCAGCCCGCTTTCCATCGAGCGGCGGCTGACGGAACCGGCCATGCTGCAAGGCGAGATAGCGCATCTCGTCAGCCTTCTCGCCTCGACACTGAAAGCCGATCTGGAACGCCGGGGCATGGGTGCCCGAGGGCTGCTCCTCTCCCTGTTCCGTGTGGATGGCTTCGTCTGCCGTATCGCTGTCGGCACATCGCGGCCGCTGCGCGATCCGGCGCTCATCTGCCGTCTTTTCGGGGAAAAACTCACCGCCTTGAAAGGCATGATCGATGCCGGCTACGGCTTCGACCTCGTCAGGCTCTCCGTCTCCGCCACGGCGCCGTTCGAAATGGCGCAGGCTGACCTTTCCGGCGAAAACCTTGATGGCGAAGAGGAGGTGACAATGCTGGCGGATCGTATCCGCGCGCGTCTGGGCGCCCGCGCCGTGCTGAAACCCATCTGCGTGGAAAGCCATATTCCCGAATGCGCTGTGATCGAACGGCCTTTCGCCGAAGCCGCTGCCGGCTCATTGGCCACGACCATCTGGAAATGCGGCCAAAGCGATCCGCTTCTACGGCAACGGCCAGTCCGTCTTTTCCACCGTCCCGAACTGGTCGATGTCTCAGCGGAAGTGCCGGAGGGGCCGCCGCTCCGCTTCCGCTGGCGCAACGTGACGCACAGTGTCGCGCGCTCGGAAGGCCCCGAACGCATCGCACCGGAATGGTGGCATGCGCCGGAATTGGAGAGAACGCGCGATTATTACCGCGTGGAAGATGACGAGGGATATCGTTACTGGATTTATCGCGAGGGTTTTTACGGCGGAAAGACCATTCATCCGCGCTGGTTCCTGCAGGGACTATTCGCATGACTGCATCGCCCCCTTGCAACACGCCTGTCCTCCCGCTTTTCATCGAGTTCGGGGTGCAGTCGAATTTTTCTTTTCTGCGCGGTGCTTCCAGTCCGGGCGAGCTGGTCTTCGCAGCCTGTCTGCTCGGCCATGCCGGCATGGGGCTTGCCGACCGAAACAGCGTCGCCGGCGTCGTCCGCGCCTGGACCCAGTCGAAGCATATCCCTTTGCCGGAAGGAAAAGCGGTTTCTCTCCCCTATCATCCGGGCTGCCGCCTGGTTTTCGAGGACGAAACGCCGGACATCCTCGCCTATCCGCAGGACCGCGAAGGCTGGGGGCATCTCTGCCGCATGCTGACGGCAGCCAATCTGCGTGAGGAGAGCGAAAAGGGCGCTACGCTTCTCCGGCTGGACGATCTCCTCGAATGGGGCGACCGCCTGTCGCTCGCCGTCCTTGCCGACATGCAACCGGCAGACGACCTGACCGCCTTTCTCGGCCTGCTCGGGGAAAGGTTCAGCGGCAGCCTGTGGCTTGCCGTTGCGCCGCGCTACGACGGTTCCGATCATTTCAGGATCGAGCAGGCGGCTTCGATCGCGGCGCGCATGGCCGTTCCGTTGATGGCGACCAACGACGTCCTTTATCACACACCCGAACGGCGCTCCTTGCAGGATGTCATGACGGCGATCCGTCTCAACGTACCGGTCGCGAAAGCCGGCTTCGCTCTTGCCGCCAATGCCGAGCGGCACCTGAAACCCTCATCGGAAATGGCCCGGCTGTTCCACCGCCATCCCGGGGCGCTTGCCGAAACCCTGAATTTCGCCCGGAGCCTGAGTTTCTCGCTGAAGGAATTGAAGCACAATTATCCAGAAGAGACGACGAAAGAAGGCGTCGATCCGCAGACGGAACTGGAAAGGCTGACCTGGGAAGGCGCGAAGAAGCGCTACCCCGGCGGTATCCCTGAAAAGGTGAGCACGGCCATCCGCCACGAGCTCAAGATCGTCAATGCACAAAAATATGCACGCTACTTCCTGACCGTTCACGACATCGTCCGCTTTGCCCGTTCCGAAGAGGTCGGGATTCTTTGCCAGGGGCGCGGCTCGGCCGCCAATTCAGTGATCTGCTTTTGCCTGCACATCACGGAGGTCGATCCCACCACGACCGATCTTCTCTTCGAGCGCTTCGTCTCGACGGAACGCGACGAGCCGCCCGATATCGACGTCGATTTCGAGCATGAGAGGCGGGACGAGATCATCGCCTATATCTATAAGAAATACAGTGAGAAACGTACCGCACTCGCCGCCGCCGTCACCAGCTATCGCGGCCGCTCCGCCTTGCGCGAAGTGGCGAAGGCCCTGGGCCTCTCGGACGATGTGCGCAGCGCTCTTTCAAGCACGATCTGGGGCTGGTCATCGAGCAGGCTGGGAGACAAGGAAGCCCAGGCCGGCGGGCTTGCCAAGACAGACCCGCTGACGCAGCATGTGATCGCGCACGCCAACGCAACCATGGGCTTTCCCCGCCATCTCACCCAGCATGTCGGCGGCTTCGTCATCACCAGGGACCGGCTCGATGAAATCGTGCCCATCGTCAAGACAGCGATGGAGGAACGTAAGATGGTCGAGTGGGACAAGGACGATCTCGATGCGGTGGGCATCCTGAAAGTCGACATATTGGCGCTCGGCATGCTGTCCTGCCTGCGGCGTGCCTTCGGCCTACTGGAAGATCATTACCATGTGCGCGATAAATATGGACGGAAGCTGACGCTGGCAACGATCCCGCAAGGGGAATCGTCGGTCTACGACATGATCTGCCGCGCCGATACGATCGGCGTCTTCCAGATCGAATCGCGTGCCCAGATGTCGATGCTGCCGAGGCTCAGACCGCGCAAGTTCTACGATCTCGTCATCGAGGTCGCCATCGTCCGCCCCGGTCCGATCCAGGGCGACATGGTGCATCCCTATCTGCGTAGGCGTCTGAAGAAGGAAAAAGTCGAGTATCACAGCCCCGAACTCAAACAGATCCTGGAAAGGACGCTCGGCGTCCCACTCTTCCAGGAACAGGCGATGAAGATCGCCATCGACGCCGGCGGCTTTTCCCCCGGCGAAGCCGACCAGTTGCGCCGCGCCATGGCCACCTTCAGGCGCAACGGGACGGTCGGCGAATACAAGGACAAGATGATCGCCGGGATGGTCAAGAAAGGTTACCCGAAGGAGTTCGCGGAACGCTGTTTCAGGCAGATCGAGGGATTCGGCGACTATGGTTTCCCCGAAAGTCATGCGGCCTCCTTCGCCCTCCTCGTCTATGCGTCGGCATGGTTCAAGACCTATTATCCGGATGTCTTCTGCGCTGCGATGCTGAACTCCCAGCCCATGGGTTTCTATGCTCCGGCCCAACTGGTGCGTGACGCGCGCGAACACGGCGTTCTGATATATGACGTGGATATCAACTGTTCGGGCTGGGATTGTATGCTGGAGCCATCCCCCTTCGACGCCTGCCGGGTTGCCGACCGCCATGCCGGAATGCACGATGTTATCCTGACCGCGCATGCGGTGCGGCTTGGCTTCCGTCAGGTCAAGGGGCTTTCCGAAAAGCACATGGCGGTTTTCACCCAGCGGCGCGGCGAGGGCTACCGCTCGGTGCGCGATATCTGGCTGCGCTCCGGTCTTGACGCAGGCGAGATCGAAAAGCTCGCCAGGGCCGACGCCTTCCAGTCGATCGGCCTCGACCGCCGCGCCGCCCTTTGGGAGGTCCGCGTCCTCGATAGGAAGGGAAAGGCAGGTGGCATGCCCCTGTTGGAGCGATCCGCTCTTCCCGACAACGAACCGAGGGTGATGCTGCCGCGGATGCCGGCCGGCGAGCATGTCGTTCAGGATTACCGTTCGCTCGGCCTGTCGCTCAAGGCACACCCCGTTTCCTTCCTGCGCCGACATCTCGACGCGGCAGGGATAATGCCGAACGCGCGTCTGGCCTCCACCCCCGATGGCACGCGCGTCACCGTCGCCGGCATCGTTCTGGTGCGCCAGAGGCCGGGGAGCGGCAAGACGATTTTCCTGACATTGGAGGACGATGACGCGATCGCCAATGTCATCGTCTGGAACAAGGTTTTCGAGCGTTACCGGCTGGTCGTCATGGGTGCGAAACTCATCCGGGCGACGGGCCGCGTCCAGTCCGAATCGGGTGTCGTCCATGTCGTCGCCGACAGGCTCGACGACCTTACGCCCTGGCTTGGCCTGCTTTCCGAGGATGCCTGCCTGAGCGGGATCGAGGCAGAAGGGAAAGCAGCGACCGACGCAGCCCCGCCGGGCTGGCAGGCGCTGTCAAAGCTTCCGGCGGACGTCATGCCGAAAGGGCGGAATTTTCATTGACCAGGTGAAAAATACGAGGCAAGGGGGCAACGCAAGGCCGTAAGGCTGCAACCGTCGGATCAACGGCTTCTCTGCCGCGCCTTCGGCAATCTCGGCGGTTTGCTTCCATTATCCTCGATCGGTCTTGCTTCGGAAGGCAGCATGATCGGAATGCCGTCCCGGACAGGATAGGCAAGATGGGCGAGCCTCGAAACCAGTTCGTTGTGTTCCCGATCGAAGACCAGCGGCCCCTTCGTCAGGGGGCAGGCCAGAAGCTCGAGAAGCTTCGGATCGATCACATTGTTCCGGTTGTCCATGGTTTCAGTTGTCCGTGAGCCGCTGCGGCTTACGCCGCGCTCAGTTTGGCCATGGTCGCGTCGTCCACCTCGAAATTGGCATAGACGTTCTGGACATCGTCGTCATCGTCCAGCGTAGTGATCAGCCTGAGGATGGATTGCGCCCGCTCCTCGTCGACCGGCACGCTGTTCTGAGGTTTCCAGATCGTCTTCACGGATTCCGCTTCGCCCAGGGCGCCTTCGAGCGCCTTCGACACGTCGCCTATATCCGCGAAGGCACAGAAAATGGTGTGGCCTTCCTCGTCCGACTGGACATCCTCCGCGCCGGCCTCGATCGCCGCTTCCATCACCTTGTCGGCATCGAGAGAAGCCGGATAGACGATCTCGCCGGCCCTGTCCCACATGAAGGAAACGGAATTGGTTTCGCCGAGCGCACCGCCGGCCTTGGTGAAGGCGGCGCGGACATTGGAGGCCGTGCGGTTGCGGTTGTCGGTCAGCGCCTCGACGATCAGCGCGATGCCGCCCGGCCCATAGCCCTCGTAACGCACCTCTTCATAGTTTTCGCCGTCGCCGCCCGCCGCCTTGTTGATGGCCCGCTGGATATTGTCCTTGGGCATGGACTGGGCGCGGGCCGCCTGGACGGCGAGCCGCAGCCTCGGATTCATGTCGGGATCGGGCGTGCCCAGCTTCGCCGCGACGGTGATCTCGCGCGCCAGCTTGGAGAACATCTTCGACTTGACCGCATCCTGGCGGCCTTTGCGGTGCATTATGTTCTTGAACTGTGAATGGCCAGCCATGGCGCCTCTGTCTCGAAATGCCGATTGTGCGGAATGCCGCCTTATAATTAAGTTGCCGGCCAACGTCTAGGCTCCCAGGCGGCTATGGCCGAAGTCGGAAAATCCCGCCCCTCGCAGCGATCCCCGTGGACCAGCGGATTTTTCTCGTCAAACCGGAAGCCAGGCTGTAACAGGCGCTCGCAAATCATCGCCCGGAAAGTGCCTGTCGGCCATGACCCCGTTCGCCCCGCCGAAGACGGTCAATCTCCTCCTTGTCGGCATCCTCCTCATGCTGGCCGGCGACTTCATGTTCGCCCTCAACGACGCCATGGGAAAATGGCTGGTCGCCAGCTTTTCCGTCGGTCAGGTCATCGTCATCCGCTCTCTCGGGGCTTTCATCGTGCTCGGCCCGATGATCGGGCGGCAGGGCGTGCCCAGCCTTTTCCGGCTGGAGCGGCCTTTCCTGCAATTCCTCCGCGCTTTTTCGACGACAGTGGACACTGCCTGCTTCTATGCGGCGGTCATCTACCTGCCGCTCGCCGACGTGATGAGCTTCTATATGGCCGGCCCCATCTATGTCGCGGCGCTTTCACATCTCGTGCTGGGGGAAAAGGTTGGCTGGCGACGCTGGCTGGCGATCCTGCTCGGCTTCTGCGGCGTCCTGATCATGCTGAAGCCCAGCTCCAACGCCTACTCCCTGTCGGCGGCGTTCGCGTTCACGGGAAGCGTCGCCTTCGGCCTTTCCATCGTGATGAGCCGCCGGCTGCGCGGCACCGGCGACGCAAGTCTCGTGACCTGGCAGACCGTCGGAACGCTTCTGGTCGGGATCGTTCTTGCGGTCGGGCACTGGCAGAAGCCCTCCATGCCCGATCTGTCCGCCATGCTGCTGCTCGGCGTCGTTTCCTGTGCCGCGCATCTTCTCATTACGCGGGCGCTGAAGCTGGCGCCGGCATCGACGCTCGCTCCGCTGCATTATACCCTGCTCCTGTGGGCCGTGGTCTTCGGCTTCGTCTTTTTCGGCGACGTTCCGAGCCCGCGCATTCTGATCGGTGCCGGGATCGTCGTGCTCGCCGGCCTCTTCATCCTCCACCGGCAGAAGGTCGTGGATACGATCCCGCCGGAAGACGTGCCGAAGGGTGTTCACTGAGATCCGTCGTGTCTCAACGACGATAGATGTGGATCGACTTCAGGCGGATGCCGGATCAGTCGTTGAAATACCGGCCTTCCGTGACCTCTGCGACATGGCCGGCGCGAATGGCGAAATCACCGAAATGCTCGCCGGGCAGCCGTTCCTTCGCGAAATGCCCGATCACCTTGGCGAGGTGATCGAGGATCGCCGGCTCGCCGGCATTCTCCAGCACCATCTTGTTGAGACGCTGGCCGTGGAAGCCGCCGCCGAGATAGAGATTGTACTTGCCCGGCGCCCTTCCCGTCAGGGCGATTTCGGCGATATAGGGCCGCGAACAGCCGTTCGGGCAGCCGGTCATGCGGATGGTGATCGGCTCGTCGGTCAGGCCATGCCCGGCAAGGATCGTCTCGATTTTCCTGACCAGCGTCGGCAGGTAGCGTTCGCTCTCGGCCATCGCCAGGCCGCAGGTCGGCAGAGCCACGCAGGCCATGGCGTTTATGCGCAGACCACTGCCGGCGTTCAGCCTGTCCAGCCCGTATTCCTTAAGCAGGCCTTCGATCGCCGACCGGTCGCCGGGTTCGATGTCGGCGACGATCAGGTTCTGGTTCGGCGTGACGCGGAACATGCCCTTGTGGACGCGTGCAATGGCGCGCAGTCCGTCGAAGAGTTTCACATCAGCAAAATTACTGACGCGGCCGTTCTCGATCAGGAGAGTAAAATGCTCGCGACCGTCCTCGCCGCGCTGCCAGCCAATGGCGTCGCCGTTTGACGTGAAATCATAAGGCTTTGCCGGCTTCAAGGAAGATCCAAGCCGGCTTTCGATCTCGGCCTTGATGACGTCGACGCCCTTGTCGTCGATCGTATATTTGAAGCGCGCATGGGAACGGTCGGCCCTGTCGCCATAGTCGCGCTGCACGGCCATCGTCGCGTCGCAGGTTTCGAGCACCTTGTCCTTGGGGATGAAGCCGATGACGGTCGCCAGTCGCGGATAGGTCTTCGGCGCATTGTCCGTGCGCCCCATGCCGCCGCCGATGGCGATATTGAAACCCTTGAGCTTCTTGCCTTCGACGATGGCGATGAAGCCGAGGTCCTGCGCGTAGACGTCGATGTCGTTGATCGGCGGAATGACGAAGCCGATCTTGAACTTCCGCGGCATGTAGGTCTTGCCGTAGAGAGGTTCTTCCGGCCCCTTCACCGCGATCCGCTCCTCGCCATACCAGATCTCGCGATAGGCACCGGTTTTGGGGATGGCGTGGTCGCTCGCCTTTTTGGCCAGCGCATGGATCTCGGCGTGAAGCGCGGAAAGTTGCGGGTTGATCGAGGCCATGACGCCGCGCGAATCGTCCCCGCAGGCTGCCCTGGTGTCGAGCAGCACGTCGCGCAGGCCCTGTATGACCGTGCGCAATTTCGTCTTGTGGATGCGGTGAAGCTGGAAGGTCTGGCGCGTCGTCAGCCGCAGCGTCTCGCCGGCATAGGCACGGCCGAGTTCGTCGAGCTTCAGCCATTGGCTTGGCGACAGCACGCCGCCAGGGAGACGCACCCGCGCCATGAAGCGATAGGCCGGCTCCAGTTTCTGCCGCCGGCGCTCGTCGCGTATGTCGCGGTCGTCCTGCTGGTAAAGCCCGTGGAACTTCATCAGCTTGATGTCGTTGCCGGGCACGGCGGCCGTCAGTTCCGCGTCCAGCCCCGCGGCGATGGTGCCGCGCAACTGGTCGCTGTTGGCCTTCAGCGTCTCGTCGGGACTGAGTTTTTCGAGCGGCTGCGAAATATCGTGGCTGCGGTCGAGAACAACGGTCATAGCCACCTCAATAAACGTCGATATGATAGCGGTGAGTGGCTTGCAGCGCTGCAAGATAGTCGCTTGCACCGCCCTCGCCGAGTCCACCTTCCTGGCGCACGACCGTCGCGAGTGCGGCGTGGACATCCGGCGCCAGCCTGGCGCCGTCGCCGCAGACATAGAGATGCGCGCCCTCTTCCAGCCACGCATAAATATCCCGCGCCTGTTCCAGCAAGCGGTGCTGGACATAAACCTTCTCGGCGTGGTCGCGCGAGAAAGCGACACTCATCCGCGACAGGACATCCTCCTTGAGGAAGTCCTGCCATTCGGTCTGGTAGAGGAAATCGCTGTCGAAATTGCGCTCGCCGAAGAACAGCCAGGATTTACCGGTGGCTCCTCGCGACTCGCGCTCCTGCAGGAAAGCGCGATAGGGAGCAACGCCCGTTCCCGCGCCGATCATGATGATCGCCTTGTCGTCATCGGGCAGGCGGAAATGCGGATTGGCCTGTACATAGACGGGTAGGTTCGAATCCGGCGCCGCGCGCGCCGCCAGATGGCCCGAGGCAACGCCGGAGCGGGGCTGTCCATTCAGTTCATAGTGAACCGTGGAGACGGTCAGATGCACCTCATCGGGGGCAGTTGCCGCACTCGATGCGATCGAATAAAGCCGCGGCTGCAACGGGCGCAAACCGGCAAGAAACGTTTGCGCGTCGATACCCGGTGCGGGGAAGCGGCGGATGATATCGATGACATGGTTGCCTTCGAGGAAAGCGGCCCGCGTCTCGCGCGCGCCCTCTCCTTTCAGCGCCTCCAGTTCACTCGCCCCCGTCAGGCCGACCCAATGGTCGAGGAAGCGCGGCGTGGCGGCGGTGATCTCGAACGCTTCGCCGAGCGCTTCGTCGAGCGGCACCTGCCGATCCTTGACCGAGACCTGTGCACCCGGCTCCAGATCGAGCGCCTTCAACAGGCTTTCAACGAGTGCCGGATCGTTGCGCGGCTTCAGGCCGAGCGCATCACCCGGTTCGAAGGAAAGGCCCGAGCCTTCCAGAGACAGTTCGATATGACGCGTCTCCTTGCTCGATCCGCGTCCGGTGAGGACGAGATTGTCGATGACTTGAGCCTGGAACGGATTGCGCTTGTCGTGCGCCGATGCC
>SCRB01000531.1 GCA_004299545.1 Rhizobiaceae bacterium | reverse complement strand
GGCGCGGATGCGCCATTTCGGCAACGACGAAGACGCCCGGCGCAACCCCCGGCCCGACGGAATAATCGACGCAGCCCACTTTCGACAGGCAACCGCCAGCTGATTCCGGAACCAGAACCTTCGACAGTTCGGCCAAAGACGCCTTTGGCCCGTGCATGCCCGGCTTGTCCGGCACCAGCCCGGTGGCGTTGGCGATCGCCGCCATTTCCACCATCGTCTTCGAACCTTCGACGAATTCGACCAGCATGCGGACGTTCATGTTCCGCCGTTCCGCCTCCTCGGCATAATCCTCGGGCACGGCGTCGAGGCGGAGCGGGTTGTTCTTTCCCTTGCCGGCCGACACCACCGGATAGCCGAGCGCGGAAACGAATTCGATCAGTTCCATGCAGGCCGACGGCTCGTCGCCGGCGCCGAGCGAATAGGTGACGCCGAGCCGGTCCGCCTCGTGCTTCAGATAGGCGCCGATCGTGACGTCGGCCTCGACATTCATCATGACCAGATGCTTGCCGTGCTCCATCGCCGCAAGGCCGATCTCGGCCCCCACGGCAGGGACGCCCGTGGCGTCGAGCACGACGTCGATCAGGCCGCTTTCGAGAATCAGCGAGGCGTCATGGGTTGCCGCGATCGTGCCCGCTTCCATAGCGCGGTCAAGGTCGGCTCCGTTCTTCGCCTCTCGTACATGGCCCTTTTCGCCATAGGCGATTTCGCCGGCCGTCATCACCGCGCCGATATTGCTGCGCACAGCAACCGCTCCGACGGCAAGACCCTTCATCCGCGCGACCTGGGTGACGATGTCGGTTCCCATCTCACCGGCACCGATCACCCCGATCCGGATCGGCTTTCCGCTTTTTCCGCGCTCATCGAGATCGTGTGCCAATCCGACGAGCGCGACATTGGTGGTCATTCAGTCATCTCCGGCTGGAGCCATTCAGTTTTCTCCAAACCGCTGGATGCTCCGTCTCTCTGTCTGGGCATGATCGCCATGAAAGGCTGGTCTTCGCCTTCCTGATCACGCCCCGGTGCGTCAGTAATGCGAGACCGGCTGGTTTTCCAGTTGCGGATGGCCCGCCAGACCCGTCAGAAGCTGGCCGATAAAGGTCGTCTCCTTGCCGCCGGTCGGCGTGGTCTTGGAGATGAAATCGAACAGCTTGCCGTCCTTCAGCCCGTAATTGGCGAGTTTTGTCACCCGCTGGTCGGGGCCGAAATAGACCGCCAGCACATGCTGTGAAACAATATGAGGGTTCTGGAACGCCATGCTGCGGACGCGCTTTTGCGAAATATAATAGAACGCGTCATTGTCGAAAGTCGCCTCCGTCGATGGCGTACCGAGCGCCAGCAGCACCTGCTCGCGGCTGGAGCCGACCGGCACGGTATCGATCGCCTGCTGGTCGATCACATAGCCGCTGGTGAACGTTTCGTGGCCATCGAGGGTCTTCCACGTATTCGCACATCCGGCGAGGCCGAGGGCCGCCAGCACGGCCAGCCCGGTGGCCAGGATGGTGCGTTCTCCCTTGAAAATTTTCCGCGAGGGGGACAAATGCATGAAATCCGTTTCCGCTTCGGCTTTGAAGGAACCCCCGGAAGCGGTAAACCAGCTTTCGCGCCGATGCAACAAGCGGGCATCCGAGAATTCGAGGGGAGGCCGCCTTCATGTTAGGGAGATGGTTTGGATCTGCCCGGCAATCCAGCCGGGCCATAACCGATGCCCTCTATGGTGAAATCGTGGCAGCCGCCAGGCAGCCGTTGTTTTATTCGCACTGGAACGTGCCGGACACACCGATCGGACGCTTTGAAATGCTGTCGCTTCATATGTTCCTCTTCCTGCACCGGCTGCGCGGGGAAACCGGCGCGGCACACGAAGCAGCGCAGGAACTGACCGACTCGTTCTTCCGCGACGTCGATCACTCGTTGCGGGAACTGGGTGTCAGCGACCAGGGCGTCCCGCGGCGGATGAAAAAGCTCGCGCGCATGTTCTACGGCCGGGCGATGGCCTATGGCACGGCGCTCGATCAGCGCGACCAAGCCGCCCTCGGCGAAGCGCTGGCGCGGAATGTCCTGCCGGATCGGAGGCCGGAACCGGCGCCGGAACAGGGGAAAGACGAGGGCACGGCGGCACTCGCTGCTTATGTCTTCGACGCATGGGACAATCTTGTGGAACAGCCCGTCGCCGCCCTGCTTTCAGGACGCCTGCATTTTCCCGACCCGAAGGAGGCCCGCACACCATGACGAGCGGCACCAGCCCCGTTTCCTTCCGCGCCAGCGTCCTGCACCTGCCACAAAAAGGCATGCCCGTTACGATCGAGGCCGACGAGACGCAGCGGCATCTTCTTGCACAGGTGCATGGGCTTCTTTCCGTCGGCTCGTTCCGGGCTGATATCGTCGTTTCGAACTGGAAAAGCGACGGCGTCCGGGTCAACGGACAGGTCGTCGCCGACATCACACAGGCTTGCGTCATCTCGCTCGATCCGGTCGAATCACATGTGGAAGCGCAGATTTCGGCCCTTTTCGTTCCTGAGAATTCCCGCCTGGCAAAAGTCCATACGGGCAACAGCGAGGAAATCGTTCTCGACGCGGACGGCCCCGACAGTCCCGAACCGTTCTCGGGCGAAAAGATCGATGTCGGCGCATTGGCCGAGGAATATTTCGCGCTCGCGATAGACCCCTATCCCCGCAAGGACGGTGTCCATCTCGAGGAAATCGAGGCGTTTCGTCCGGACGCGGCGGAAGCCGGCCCTTTGGCCGGAAAGCTCGCCGCCCTCAAACTGAAGCGCTGAAAACCAGTGTCCGCCCATGAAATCGCGGTTGTGTGCTCGCGCAAAACCGGTATTTTCGCGGCACTCGATCAAGCTGGGCGCCCTGCCCGGAAAATAGAGAAACGAAACGCGTGATCAGGATTTCCATTGATGCGATGGGCGGCGACCATGGTCCCGGCGTCATACTGCCTGGCCTGGAAAAGGTGCTGGAACGCCGCCCCGACGTGCATTTCGTTCTTTTCGGCCGCGACGAGATCGTCCGGCCCGTCGTCGAGAAACTGCCCAGGCTGAAGACCGCCAGCGACATCGTCGATTGCGAGATCGCCGTCAGCATGCAGGAGAAGCCGAGCCAGGCGCTGCGCCACGGACGCTGGAAGTCCTCGATGTGGCGTGCGATCCAGGCCGTCCGGGATGGTGAGGCCGACGTCTGCATTTCAGCGGGCAATACCGGCGCGCTGATGGCGATGGCGAAATTCTGCCTCAAGAGCATGGCCAATATCGACCGCCCGGCGATCGCGGCGATCTGGCCGACCATCCGCAGCGAGAGCATTGTCCTCGACGTCGGTGCCACGATCGGCGCGGAGGCGCTCCAGCTGATCGATTTCGCCATTCTCGGCGCAGCGATGGCACGGACCCTTTTCGATATCGAGCGCCCGACCGTTGGGCTGCTCAACATAGGCGTCGAAGAGATAAAAGGGCAGGAAGAGGTGAAGGAGGCGGGCCGCATGTTGCGGGAAGCCGACCTCAAATTCATGCGCTATGCAGGCTTTGTGGAGGGGGACGACATTGGAAAGGGAACGGTCGATGTCGTCGTCACCGAAGGCTTCTCGGGGAATATTGCGCTCAAATCCGCCGAGGGCACCGCACGCCAGATCGCCGAATATCTGCGCGCGGCGATGGGGCGGACGCTGATGGCGCGCATAGGCTACGTCTTCGCCCGCAACGCCTTTCAGCGGCTGCGTGAGAAAATGGACGTGCGCAAGACCAATGGCGGCGTCTTCCTTGGCCTGAACGGCATCGTCGTCAAGAGTCACGGCGGCACCGACGATGAAGGTTTTGCCGCGGCTGTCGAACTCGGCTACGACATGGTACGGCGCAACCTGCTCGAGAAGATTCGCACCGACCTCGCTTTCTTCCACAGGCACAGGCCGGCAAGCACGCCCCCCGAATTGACGGTGCAGGCGAACGGCGCCGCAGGACGGGCCGGTTAGAGTATGATCCGGAAAAGTGAATACCGGTTTTCCGAAAAGATCATGCTCGACCAAAGAGATAAGAACATGAGGCGATTCCGGCTGATCGCGTCGCGCTCCAGGGATTTTCGATGATAAGATCGGTCATTCGAGGCGTGGGTTCCGCCCTTCCCCGGCGCGTCATGAAGAACGCCGAGTTCGAAAGGATCGTCGATACGTCCGACGAGTGGATCGTGCAGCGCACGGGCATCCGCCAGCGCCACATCGCCGAGCCGGACGAAACCACCGCCTCGCTCGGTGAGGCCGCGGCGCGCGCGGCGCTCGGCGACGCCGGCATGGACCCGGCGGAGATCGACCTGATCGTGCTTGCGACATCCACGCCGAACAACACTTTTCCCGCCACCGCCGTCGAAATCCAGGAAAGGCTGGGGATCAGGCACGGCTTCGCCTTCGACCTGCAAGCGGTTTGCTCAGGCTTCGTCTATGCCATGGGAACGGCCGATCTTTACCTGCGCGGCGGGCTGGCGAGACGGGTGCTTGTCATCGGTTCGGAAACCTTCTCCCGCCTGCTCGACTGGACCGACCGCACCACCTGTGTCCTGTTCGGCGACGGTGCGGGCGCGGTCGTCCTCGAAGCAGGGGAAGGAAACGGCTCGGTTTCGGATCGCGGCATATTGGCGGCGAGCCTGCGTTCCGACGGATCGCACAAGGAAAAGCTTTTCGTCGACGGAGGCGCCTCGACGACGGGAACGATCGGCCATCTGCGCATGGAAGGCCGGGAGGTGTTCAAGCACGCCGTCGCCATGATCACGGATGTGGTCGAATCCGTCTTCGCCAAGGCCGGCATAACGGCCTCGGACCTCGACTGGTTCGTGCCACATCAGGCCAACAAGCGCATCATCGACGCTTCGGCCCGCAAACTCGGCATCGCCGAGGAGAAGGTTGTCGTCACGGTCGACCTGCACGGCAACACGTCGGCCGCCTCGGTGCCGCTGGCGCTGGCGGCAGCGGTTGCCGACGGAAGGATAAAAAAGGGCCATCTTGTGCTTCTGGAGGCCATGGGCGGCGGTTTTACCTGGGGCGCGGTGCTGCTGCGCTGGTGATTTTCGACGGGCCGCGGCGATCCTCGCCGGCACGGCGCGATTGCCCTTCATACATTCTTTACCGTGGCGGCTATGATTTTGGCGGGC
>SCRB01000530.1 GCA_004299545.1 Rhizobiaceae bacterium | reverse complement strand
GCCGCCGGTCGAGAGCATTCTTGTCGAGGTGCCCGATCCCGAAGGGCCGTTCGGCGCCAAGGGGCTGGGCGAGCATGTGCTGATCCCGACGGCCGCCGCCATATTGAACGCCATCCACCATGCCAGCGGCGCGCGCATCACCAAGGTGCCGGCGACCCCCACCCGCGTCCTGAAGGCGATAAACGAGGTGTGTGGATGAGTGAACTCTCCGAACGCTTCGAGACGCATGATCCAGGTGCCAAGGAAGCCGGCGGCAAGATCCGCTGCGACGCCTGCCCGGTCATGTGCTACATTGCGGAGGGTCGCACCGGCGCCTGTGACCGCTATGGCAATGTCGGCGGCCATATCGTGCGCATGGACCCGCTGACCATTCTCGAACACACGGAGGAGGCGGGCGGCACGGTGGTGCCCTTCCTCGCCGGAGACGAGAAATGGAACGGCGAACTCGTGAACGGCCGGCGCTTTGTCAGCGCCATCGGCGCCGGCACGACCTACCCCGATTACAAGCCGGCGCCCTTTATCGTTGCCCAGGAAGTCGAGGGTGTCGACCTCGTCACCGTGGTGACGGAAGGTATTTTTTCCTATTGCGGCGTAAAGATCAAGATCGATACCGACCGGCATGTCGGCGACGAGACCGCGATCGTGCGGGCAAAGGGCGAGGCGGTCGGCCATGTCACCACCGGCGAATATGGGTCGCAGATGCTGTCGCTCGGCGGGGTCGCGCATCTGACCGGCGGCTCCAAGGCCGAGGGGCGCGCCACCTGCGAGGCGCTTCTCGATCTCTGCAACCGCAAGCCGGTCGAGCTGACCATCGACGGCGGCACCAGCCTTGTCGTCCAGTCCGGCCAGCCGCCGGTCATCGACGGCAAGGCGGAGAACCGCATGCGCGTCGGCTGCGGCTCGGCGACGATCGGCATGTTCGCTTCGCAATGGAAGGATCTGGTCGACGAGGTGGTGGTGGTGGACGACCACATCACCGGCGTCGTTTCCGAGCATCAGGCCGGCAAGGTCATCGGTTGGCAGGAGACCGGCATCAAAATCCTCGGCCGGCGTTCAACGCCTGGCCGCTATTTCAAGGTCTCCGAGCCGGGACTCGGCTGGGGGGGTACGCTGATCGCCGATCCGCTCGAGATTCTCGGCGACTGGAATGCGAAGAAGGGCGCGCGGCCCGGTCTTTCGCTCCTGATGGTCTCGACCACCGGCGAGCAGTTCGCCTATTTCGAGCTCGACGAGAATTTGAAGCCGGTCGCAAAGCCGTTTCCTGAAAGACTGAGGAAATCCGTCGATCTGATCGAGGAGAATTGCGAGCCGGCGCTCTCTACCGTGCTCTTCGTCGGCGGTGCCGGCGGTAGCCTGCGCGCCGGGGTAACGGAGAACCCGGTCCATCTGACTCGCTCCGTGCACGGCCTCAAGACCTACGTCACCTGCGGCGGCGCGCCGGTCTATGTCTGGCCGGGCGGCGGCATCACGCTGATGGTGGATGTCGGGCGGATGCCGGAAAATTCCTTCGGCTCGGTGCCGACGCCGGCACTGGTCGCACCGATCGAATTCACGCTCAGGCGCGACGATTACGAGCGCATCGGCGGCCATGTCGGCGCGATCCGCAGCGTCGAGGACGTGATCGCGAAGGGCGGAGAATATCTCAATCCACGTCTTGGTCGCGACGCGCCGGCAGGCAATCCCTGGCCGCCGCTCAGGCAGTTGCGCCGCCTGCCAGGTGAGGCATGAACGGCCCGCAAATCGCATGGCTGCCGGACGGCAGGCGGCTGCATATGAACCATGGCCCGATCGACCTCGTGGTGGAGGCTTTCGGTGCGCCCGAAGAGGTCGAAGCGGCCTACCATCGGGCGGCAAGACGGTTCGAAACGATACTGGAGGAACTGGTCGCCGAGCTTCCCGGTCTGCGCCGGCCCTCGAAACGGAAGCCCCGTCCCTTCGCCGGCCCGACCGCGCGCCGTATGGAGGAAGCCGCCTGCCGCTTTTCGGAAATGTTCGTCACGCCGATGGCGGCGGTCGCCGGTTCGGTCGCCGACGAGATGCTGGTGGCAATGACAGAGGGCCGAAAACTCGACCGCGCCTATGTCAATGACGGTGGCGACGTCGCCATATATCTTGCGCCCGGCCAGTCGATGAAAGCGGCGATCGCCGGCACCGGCAACGGGTTCGCCGACCGCGTGGAAATCGGCGCCGAAGACCCTGTGCGCGGCATCGCCACCAGCGGTTGGCGCGGCCGCAGCTTCTCGCTCGGCATCGCCGATGCGGTGACAGTGCTGGGACACGACGGCGCGACGGCGGATGTCGCCGCGACGCTGATCGCCAATGCCGTCGATCTGCCGGGGCACCCTTCGATCAGGCGCGAACCCGCTCACGATCTCGCACCTGAGAGCGATCTCGGCGAGCGGCTGGTGACGACGGAAGTGGGCTTGCTCGAAAAGCACGAAATCGCCGAAGCGCTGGAGCGCGGGCTGGCCGTTGCGGAAGCCTATCGCCGGCGCGGGCTGATCGAAGCCGCGGCGTTGTTTCTCAACGGCGAGGTCCGCATGAGCGGTGAACTCCTGTCTCGCAAGCTTGCGCTCTTAAGCAATGTCGAGTGCCGCCCCATCGAATCTTACAGGGAGCTACATCATGCCTGAATTTCCGATCCGCCGCATTTCCGTCCTGACTGAGGAGATCCTGCATGAGGGCGGCCCGGCGCCGGCCGAACCGCGCCGCAGGGCGGCGGCGATGGCGCTTGTGCGCAACCCCTTTGCCGGAAGATATGTCGAGGAACTGCAAGCCGGCATGGAGGCTCTGAAGCCGCTCGGCCTGATGCTGACCGACAGGGTCATCGCCGCTCTCGGCGGTATCGGCGCCATCGACGGTTACGGCAAGGGCGCGATCGTGGGCACGGGGGGCGAGATCGAGCATGGCGCGCTCTGGCACGTTCCGGGGGGCTATGCGATGCGCGACCGGTTGGGTAAGGCGAAGGCGATCGTGCCATCGGCGATAAAGGTCGGCGCGTTCGGCGCTTCCCTCGACATTCCCATCGGTCATGTCAACGCAGCCTACGTGCGCAGCCATTTCGACGCGATGACCGTTTCGATGCCGGACGGGCCGCGCCCCGACGAGATTCTGTTCTGTTTGATCATGGCCTGCGGTCCGCGCGTCCACAACCGCATGGGCGGCCTTGCCACCGCTGACGTGAAGGGCGAGGACGGCCTTCGATGACGGATGGGCGAAAGCCTGCCTCGGCCGAGGAAACTTATGAACTTGATCGGCAGATCGGTTTTTTGCTGCGCAAGGCGAACCAGCGGCATGTGGCGCTCTTCGCAAAGCGCATTTCGGATCTGACGCCGCCGCAATTCGCCGCTCTTGCCAAACTCGGAAAAGTCGGCCCCACGTCGCAGAATCAGCTCGGCGTCATGGTCGCGATGGATGCGGCGACGATCAAGGGCGTGATCGACAGGCTGAATGCGCGCGGTCTGGTCGCCTTGTCGCCCGATAGCGAGGATCGCCGCCGCATCATCGTCAGCCTCACCGAAGAGGGCCGCGCGCTCGTCGGCGGTTTGCTCCCGGCAGCCGCAATGATCACCGAGGAGACGCTCGCGCCTCTCACCGGGCGCGAGGCCGCGACGCTGCTCAGGCTCCTGGCGAAGCTGACGTGAGGGCAATCCGCCTCACACGTGCTGACCGCCATTGATGTGGATTTCGGCGCCTGTGACATAGGAAGACTGGCCCGAGCAGAGGAAGAAGATGATGTCGGCGACTTCCGCCGTCTGGCCGAGGCGGCGAAGCGGGATGGTCTCGACGATCTTATCCGTTCCCGGCGACAGGATCGCGGTGTCGATCTCGCCCGGCGCGATGGCGTTGACGCGCACACCGTGCGGGCCGAAATCGGCCGCCATCTCGCGCGTCAACGAGGCGAGGGCGGCCTTGGAGGTGGCATAGGCCGTACCGGCGAAGGGATGGACCCGGCCGCCGGCAATCGAGGTGACGTTGACGACCGATCCCCTGGCGGTCGTCAGTTCCCTGAAAAGCCCGCGCGCCAGCATGATCGGCGCGAAGAAATTGACCTGGAAGACATCGCGCCACAGTTGCATCGGCGTTTCCAGCGAATTGAGGCGGCTGCCCTGGTCGCGCTTGGGCGAGATGGCGGCATTGTTGACGAGCGCATGCAACTGGTCGCCATTCGCCTCCAGCCGGTGCCTGATCTCGGCGATGGCGATGCCGACATCCTCCTGGCTGGAAAGGTCGACCTTGATATGGTCCTCGGGGCCTGCCGGCCATGGGCAGTTCTCGGCAAAGTTTTGCCTGGAACAGGTGATGACGCGCCAGCCTTCGCGGGAAAAGCGCTTGACCGTGGCGTGGCCGATGCCGCGGCTCGCGCCGGTCAGCACGAGGGTCTTGCGGGTGTCGGTCTCGGCCATCTTGTTTCTCCCCGTCCTATGTAGACGAGCGTCGGCGTTCTGGCGAGGGGGCCGCGTGCCGCAGGCACGTTCATTCCGGATAGGCGGCCGGTCGCCGGAGCGTCTATTCGCTTCGGCCGAGAATGATGTCCAGGATCGAGGCGTGTCTGTAGCGCTGCCGCGCGCCGCCCCCGACGTCTTCGGGAGGAACGGGGCCGCTCGTCGAAGCGGTGACGTCCCTGCCGCTGTCGTTGCCGTCCGCATGCGAGGTCAGGTCAGCCGGCGGCCGTGGTGCGTGCGCGGCGGGGATAGCCCCATCGGCGGGGGGGCTGCGGTTGAACAATGAGGGGACGGAGGGATTTCCGTTCTGCGGCGACTGATCCTCATCCTCGTTGACCGCCACGGCCGGAACCGTGTTGTTCGGCGCGGAATGCCAATCGCCGGGCAGATCTCTGACCGGTACGCCCTTATGCGCCGCCGCCATGAAGTCGTGCCAGGCCATCGCCGGCAGGAAGCCGCCGGTCACGCCTTTCATCGGTGAATTGTCGTCATTGCCGAACCACACGCCTGTCGTCAGATTGGCCGTATAGCCGAGGAACCACGCATCGCGATAATCCTGGCTCGTGCCTGTCTTGCCGGCCGCCGGCCAGCCGAACCCGGCCCGCCGCGCGGTTCCGTGCAGGATGGTCTGCTTCATCATCGCGTTCATCTCGCCGACGATCTCGGGCTTCAGCACGCGTGGTTCCGGCTTGTCGGGAAATTTGTAGAGTACTTTCCCGCTTGTCGTGGTGATGCTCTGGACGAAATGCACCGTTGGCTTGAAGCCGCCATTGGCGAAGGGCACGTAGGCGGCCGTGAGTTCCAGCGGCGTCACCACGGATGTTCCAAGCGCGATCGAATAATTGGCATCGAGGTTGGACTGGATGCCGAGCCTGTGCGCGACGCTCACCACGGTCTGCGGCCCGACCTCCATGACAAGCTGTGCGGCGACGGAATTGAGCGAGCGCGCCAGCGCCTCGGCAAGGGTAACGCGGCCGAAATATTCCCCGCCATAATTCGCCGGCGTCCATTTGCCGATCTTGACCGGCGCGTCGTTGCGGATGCTGTCGGGGGTGCGGCCGGCCTCCATCGCGGCGGTGTAGACGAAGGGCTTGAAGGCCGAGCCCGGCTGCCGTTTCGCTTCAGAAGCACGGTCGTACTGGCTCGACGCATAATCGGTACCGCCGATCAGGGCGCGGACCGCGCCGGTATTGTCGATCGAGACGAGCGCCGCCTGGCTGACATGGCGCTTGGCACCATATTTCGCAATCAGGCTGTGGATCGACTTCTGCGCAACCTTTTGCAGGTCGAGATCGACAGTCGTGTGGACGACGATATCCGTGTTGACCTGGCCGATCAGGCCGGGCAGTTCCTTCATCACCTGATCGGCGACATAGTTCTGCGAACCGGTCCAGTAGGCGGGCGCGCGCGAAGCCGGCTGCTTCATCGCCGTCGCGAGTTGCGTCTTGTCGATCATACCCTGATCGTACATGGCCTGCAGAACGACCTGCGCGCGCGCCCATGCCGCCTTCGGGTCATGCGCCGGCGAGAGCCGGGACGGCGCCTTGACGAGGCCGGCAAGCAGCGCCGCTTCGGCCAGCGTGTCGTCGCGCGCGGACTTGCCGAAATAGCGGCGAGACGCCGCCTCCACCCCATAGGCGCCGGAACCGAAATAGACCCGGTTCAAATACATATCGAGGATCTGGTCCTTGGTGAATTTGTGTTCCAGCCAAAGCGCCAGGAGCACCTCCTGCACCTTGCGCTCGACCGTACGCTCGGGCGTGAGGAAGAGGTTCTTGGCTAGCTGCTGCGTCAGCGTCGAGCCGCCCTCGGAAACATGACGTTCGACGAGATTGGTGAACATCGCCCGCGCGAGACCGATCGGGTCGATGCCGAAATGGGAATAGAAGCGCCTGTCCTCGATGGCGACGATCGCCTTCGGGATGTAGGGCGACATCTCGCCGAGACTGAGCGATTCGCCGCCGGTCAGGCCGCGATTGCCGATCAGCTTGTCGTCGACCGAGACGATCCTGACATTGGGCGGCCGGTCAGGGATGGCCCATGTCGTCGCGCTCGGCATCTTGGCCCCGTAATAGGCGACGACGCAGGCACCGGCGATGCCGCCCCAGATCGCCAGAACGAAGGACCAGTAGAACGCTCGCGTGACGAAGCCGAGAAAGCCCCGCCGCGGCCGGGAGCGCCTGCGGCGGCCGGAAGACGCTTTCGTTCTGGCAGGTGCCTTGCGACGGCCAGCGGGCATGACACGATCCTCCTCGCTTACCGAAAGGCCCTCGTCGGCGCGCTTGCGCGACGGCCCATCGAAGCTTGGCTCGATGCGCTCGT
>SCRB01000529.1 GCA_004299545.1 Rhizobiaceae bacterium | reverse complement strand
GACTTGCCGCTGACGCTTCGCGGCATCGCCTCTTCCATGGTGCTGACCACCGGCCACGATCTCAAGGGCGGCAGCCTGCCCGACTGGGCGAAACTCGCGATATCGGGCGCAACCGTCGCCGTTTATATGGGCCGCTCAAACGCCGCCGATGTCGCGACCCGTCTGATCGAAGCCGGCCTCTCGCCGGACACCGCCGTCGCCGTGGCCGAGAATTCCAGCCTGCCCGAGCGTCGCCTGTTTCACGGGACGCTCGCCGACCTGCCCTCGCTCCAGGAACGCAGCGATCTCACCGGCCCGGTCATGACCATCATCGGCGACGCGGTCGCCGGTGCGAACTTCACGCGGTCCGGTCCTTTGGCCGATCCCCTGGCGCGCGTTCAGGAACCGGCTGCCAGAAACAAGGAAAATGCGCAATGACGACGCTTGCCGTGAACAAGCCGTCCGAACGGCTGTCGGACACCGAAATCGAAGCGCTCGAAACCGCGACGCGCCTGGAAGCGCTTCACGGGGAGCGTTCGCCGGAAGAGATACTGGACATTGCGATCAACGCGCATTTCGCCGGTGCCATCGCCGCCGTCTCTTCCTTCGGCGCGGATTCCGCCGTCCTTCTCGACATGATCGCGCGGATCGATCCGGCGTTGCCGATCATTTTTCTCGATACCGGCAAGCATTTCGACGAGACACTCGCCTATCGCGACCAACTGGCCGACGATCTCGGCCTGAGCGGGCTTCGCATCGTCGCGCCGCGCGACGATCTTCTCGCACGGGACGACCCCGACGGAACGCTCCACCAGCGCGACGCCGATGCCTGCTGCGCCATCCGCAAGGTGGAGCCGATGGCGCGAGCGGTCGAACCGTTTCGCGCATGGCTGACCGGCCGTAAGCGTTTTCAAGCGGCAACGCGCGCGAAACTGCCGGTATTCGAAGCCGTTGGCGCACGTATCCGCATCAATCCGCTTGCAGGGTGGGTCACAAGCGATCTTGCCGCCTATATGCGTACGCACGATCTGCGCGAGAATCCTCTCGTCGCCTATGGCTATCTATCGATCGGCTGTTTTCCCTGCACGCAACCGGTCAAGCCAGGAGAGGATGCCAGAAGCGGACGCTGGGCCGGACAGGCGAAGACCGAATGCGGCATTCATCTGCCGGGCCTCGAACAATCCTTGGCATCGTCCCCGCTGTAACGCTTGCCGTGGCCCGTTGCCATACGGGCTTTATTCGCTGCGTCAGATCGGCGGCGACCCGTAATGGTCATCTATGCGGCGGCCAAAGGCCGGATCCGTCCAATTGGGCTCATCGCCGCGATTGAAGCGCGGTGAATCCGTCAGCTTCTCTTTCGTGAGATCGGCGACATAGCCGCCCTTGTCCGCATCGTAGCTCAGCATATCCCACGGCACAGGATAATATTCCTCTCTCATGCCGAGAAACCCGCCGAAGGACATGATCGCGTATTTCACCATGCCGTCGCGCTTGCCGATGACAAGATCGTCTATAGCGCCCAGCCGCTCTCCCGCCGGATTGTAGACCGCTGTTCCCCGGACGCGACTGGAGCGAATATTTTCATAAACGGAATCCGCCATGCCTTTCCTCCATCGCTATCGAGAGACGAAGACCAATAACACGCCATCGGCGTAACCGATTCAAGTCCGTCGGCCATCGGCGCGCCGTTCGGCCTTATCGAGTTGCGTAAGCAGCAGCTTGAACTTTTCAGGCAAGTCGGAATCGGCCTTGAATGCAGGCATGCCACGCAAGAACCGGGCATTAATATCGCGCCGCAGTTCCTTCTCAATGAGGGCGGCAACATCTTCCGCGGCAG
>SCRB01000528.1 GCA_004299545.1 Rhizobiaceae bacterium | reverse complement strand
CGCATTGACCGAAAAGGGGAGGGTAGGGGAGTTTACAGTCGGCCCCATGCTCATGGCCGCGCTGAAGGCAAATAACCTGTCTCCAGACCGAAGGGCAGGGTAGGATGTGGCTTATCGACGGGGCGGCCAGCTCAGAATATGGTATAGTTTCAGTGCGAATCGCCCGAGCGGATCAGCCCACTGCCTGTGATCTCGAAAATACAAGATTATCGGTCGTTTTACGGGCGCGGCGTTTATTGTGCAAATCGATTGCACAAAGCGCCGCCATGATTCATCATCTTTCCGATGATTCTGCGCCCCAAATCGCTCTCGCGTCACACTGCTCCGGCCCCCGGAGCGACAACCGCCACGCCTGTGGGCCTCATCCCGGCCTGGCTGCGTAGGGCCATTCCGGATGCGCAAGGCCTTACGAGCAAGAAGGTTGAAGACGCGGCGCTCGTTGCCGGCGCGGCCATCGGTGCGCTCGATATGGCGGTGCGCCGGCAGGAGCGATGGGCCGGCGCCTGGCGGCAGCGGTTGGCGCTTTCTGCGGCCGGGGTGACGGCAAGGCAGGCCGGACGTGTCGAGGATGAGGCGGCGCTGCGCGACGCAGTCCTTCTGACGAAGGTTGGTGATGATGTTGGCCCTGCCGGCCGCATGCTTTTGGCGTGGCGCCGGCTGGCCACGCGACCCAGCGAGGATTTGCCAACAGGAAAGAATCTTCGCGCGGTGCTGGGAGAGTTCGGCTACGCTCCCGACGACGCGGCGATCAGCGGTCTGGCGGATGAGCTGCGGCAACTCGGCGACAGCGCCGGGATGGTCGGGATGCCGACCGGCGCCTTCGCGGCTGCCGAGCGATACGGTTTTGGGCGCGCCGTCGGCGCCTGGTTCGCCGACGCTCTTGTCGCGCAGCGCCTGGGCTGGACACACGCGGTGCCCTTGCTGGGCACGGAGGTGAGTGCGGGTCTCTGTGCCGGTCGTCCGCGCCGACCGGGTACAATCTCTATGGCAGCAAGCATCGAAGATGAAGGCGCCTGGGCAAAGAGTCTGCTCGCCGCTCAGGCGCGCGCCGTGTTGCGCGCGATTGACCTGTCGGCCGAACTCGGGCGCCGATCGGAGCGGCTGCTTGCGGTGGCGCCGAAGCTGCGCGCCCGGGCATCCGACCTTGTTATCGAAAGGCTTCTGTCGGACGATGCAATCGTCGCTTCGGAGAAGATCGCCGGGATGAGCGACCGCGGCCTGCGCCGCCTGTTCGACCGGCTGATAGAGCTCGGCGGCGTACGCGAGCTCTCCGGCCGACCCACTTTCCGCATCTACGGGCTTTAGACGCCATGGTGGAGGCAGCGCGCAGGCGAGGGGGGAGCCGGCAAGACGAGCGTCGAGCAGCTGACCAGCTGTTTGATCAGGAGTTGGATCACCTGCCGCCGGAGGCGCGCTGGCGCGAATGGATGCACCGGGTCGAGGCGACGATCTTCGCCGCGAGCGAGCCGGTGACACGTAGTGTCCTCGCTCGCGTGGTTGGCGCAAGCTGTAACCTCGATCTTTTGATCGACGATATCCGCGAGGAGTTGCGCGGCCGGCCCTACGACCTGGTTGCCGTCGCCGGCGGCTGGAAGCACCTGACCCGTCCGGCCTATGCCGACGCCATCCGCGGTGCATTCGGCACGGCGGTCGGTGGCAGTGAGAAGACCGCCGACCTGACGCAGTCCGAGGTGCTGGTCTTGATGTGCATTGCCTATTTCCAGCCGATCACCCGCGCCGAATTGTCCTCCTTCTTCGGCAAGGAGATCAGCCGCGACCTGATCGGCCATCTGCGCGGCGCGAAGCTAATAGCGTCCGGGCCGCGCAGCCCGACGCCCGGCGCGCCTTATACCTACGTCACGACCAAAGAATTCCTGCTGGAGTTCGGCCTCGCTGCGCTACGCGACCTACCCGACTTCGAAGCGCTCGAGGACGCCGGCCTGCTGTCGAAGGAAAAGCTGCTGGCCGGGGATATTCCGACCGGGCTGGCGAGCGGAGAGGGCGACGGCGAAGAAGAGCCAGTGGCCGATATCGTCGAGGACCAACCGTGAGCGGGCTGCCGCGGCGTTACGTCGTCAATGGCAGCTTTGCGCCCTGATCGGTCATTGCGGTGGCCTCTCCCATCTTCTAGTAGCGGACATGGCTGTTCCTGCGCCGTCGAGCATTTTTGTCAGGCGTTTCGACATGGCTTTCCGGAAAATTCTTCGGCATCATCAACGATTCGGTTCGCCAAAGTAGGCCAGCCACATTACAGGCGCATTCAGATTTCCTGTAAATTCGGCTGCCCGGCCCCATTTCCCGTGGCGACAAGCGCCAGTCTCGCCAGCGCGGGAAGGGATCTTGATCCTGTCTTCTTCATGATAGAGGCGCGATGGTTCTCGACAGTGCGCTGGCTGATGCCAAGATCCGCCGCGATATTCT
>SCRB01000004.1 GCA_004299545.1 Rhizobiaceae bacterium | reverse complement strand
GTTCGATCCTTGAGGTCGGACTCGTTTGCTCCGGCCTTGATCGCCCTGGCGAGCAGATCGATGTATCCGGATCGTTCGAGCCACGTGCCAGGATCGAACGAAGCGGTGTTGCGGGCATGGCATGCGCTCCCGGTGACCGCCGCTTCCATATGTCTGGCAAGAGCAAGGACGGCAGGATCGGCATCGGGCTTTGGGCTGATGACGACGCGTGCGGCGACGCTGTTTTCCTGCCGTCTGGCCGTGACCGCCGTTTGCGCGAAGGTCATCGCCACCGTCAGCGCCGCGATGGCGGAATGCGTGCCGCATTTGGCGAATGCCGGCACGCTGGCGTATAAGTCCCTGGCGGCACGGACGTGAAGGTCCTCCCAGGTTGACGCGGACAAGTCGGCGTTCATCGGACGTCCTCATCGGCTTCGGCGTCTTCGAGATCTTCGTCGAAGTCGTCTTCGTCCTCATACTCATCGCGGAAGGTCATGTTGCATTCGAACCGTTCGTCCTCACCGGCCGTCGGCCTGATGAAGACCTCGCCGTAACCGCCCTCATTGTTGACCCAGTCACCTTCGGGCAGATCGGATGCGAGGTTCTCGAGGTAGCTTTCCAGCGTGTAGGCCTCACCACGAGGGTGAAAGCCGATGGCGATGTCCGGAATACGGTTGTCTTCGTGGCCGTCGGCGTAGCGGACATGCTCCAAGCTGGTGTCGCCGGAATCGCCGCTCCCATTGAGCGAGAATTCGATCTCCTCGATGCCGAGCGCGCCGAGCAGCGCCATGATCTGATCTTCCCTGCTCTCCAGGACGTCATAAGCGGTTGGTGGATCGCTAAGGGCGATGTGCGATGCGGACATTTTAACCTCCTGAAACGAAGGAGCCCGGCGCAAAGGCCGGGCTCGGATGAACATGGTGAGTGATGGGTGCTGGGGCGGCGGGAGCCTGCGAGCGCGTTGGGCCTGTCGTCGTTGCAACCGCTGGCCGATGACTATCGACGCAAAGGGAAACGCAGCGGACAAGGCACCGCTCCCGCACCCGCCAGCACCGCTCCCGCCACCGGCCCCACTCTCGCTCTCCCGCGGCGATACACAGTGCGCCCGGGCCGGCGCTGCTGGCACGTTACCAGTCGAAGACAGGCAATTCTTCGACCTCGTCGGCGTCGCAATCGAGCAGGATGTAGGCGAAGCCCTGTCTTCGGGCCCAGATCATGACTTTGAAAAGTTCGTCGGGAATGACGTCGGGCCAGACGCCGGCGTTCTCGTCATGGGCATAGAGGAACCAGCCATATTCGCCGTATGGTCCGCCGAGGCAGGGCCAGCCCCTGGGCGGCGTATTGTCGAGCCGCCTGGCTGTGGTCTCCGAGACATGCGCGGTGGAGATCACGGCGAAACGACGGGTTTCGAGCGTGGTCATCGGAAAGCTCCGTGGTCTTGATATAAGAAGAGACGGGCAGCGGCCGGGATCGTGGGGACCATTGCCGGAAAAACAGCCGGACCCGTCGACGAAAGTCGACAGGTCCAGATCGGACGAGTGACAGGATTGCCGGCATGAACCGTCCGGGTTCGCGGGTCGATTGTTATGCCGGCTCCACCTCCTCGTTCTGGAGGTCCCAGCTGTTTTCCAGTTCGGATCGTCGAATTCGGGCGTGTCGATGGCGCCGGAGGATATTCCCTCCCGGGCGTCATACTCGTTCTCCGCTTCAACTTCGAACTCGATGCTGCGTATGGTCTTGAAGATCTGGATGATCCTGATCCTGTGTTTTGC
>SCRB01000527.1 GCA_004299545.1 Rhizobiaceae bacterium | reverse complement strand
GACATAGTAACGACGCACGTCGCGGTCCGGATGGCCGAAATGATTGAGACGTCCATAGGGGCCTGTCATGCAACTCGTGACCCTCACGCCTGTCCGGGCGAGCGCCGCGGCCATCCGGCGCGTCAGCCGCCGGATCACGGGTGCAGGCCAACTTGGATTGATGAATTCATGGGTGAGCTGAAGGTCCCGGATGCGAAGCTTGCGTGCGACCGTCTCGATCAGGTCGTCGGGATCGGCGAAACGGTTCACCAGCGGGTTGGTATTGAGCGAAAGCGTCAGCGGCACTTCACGCGGCCTCCGCAAGACGGGCTTTGTCGAACCAGGAGGCAAAAGCGGCACGCTCCGCTTCGCCGAGATGCAAATAGTGCTTGGTGCGCCTGAACAGGATGTCCTCCGGGGTCTGTGCCCATTCATGAGCAACAAGATAGCGCACCTCCGCCTCGTAGAACCCGTCGCCGAAATGCCGCCCGAGGCCGTCGAGGCTGCTGGCGCCCCCGACGATATTTTTTGTGCGCGTGCCGTAAAGCCGGGCGTAATGGTGCAGAAGCCTGCGCGGCATCCAGGGCCAGACCTCGCTGAGGCTGCCGGCGAAACTTTCATAGTCTGCGTTCGGCATGTCGCCGCCGGGCAGGTGCGCGCTTCCCGTCCAGTCGCCGCCCATCTCGGGGAAAATGTGCTTGAGGCGATTGAGGCCGCGTTCGGCCAGTTCCCGGAACGTGGTGATCTTTCCCCCGAAAATATTGAGGAGAGGCGCACCGCCGGTTTCGTCAAGGTCGAACACATAGTCGCGCGTCACGGCGGAGGGATTGCCCTTGCCATCGTCGAAGAGAGGCCGCACACCTGAGAAACTGTGCAGCACGTCCTTGCGCCGGAGCTTTTCCTTGAAATAGCGATTGACGGCCGCGATCAGGTATTCGATCTCGCTCTCGTCCGCCTCAACATCGTCTGCCTCGCCGTCATACGGGGTATCGGTTGTCCCGACCAGCGCCATATCGCCCTCGTAGGGATTGATGAAGATGACGCGCCGGTCGTGGTTCTGGACCAGATAGGCATTCGATCCCTGCCAAAATTTCGGCACGATGATATGGCTGCCTTTCACGAGCCGCACGTGACGGGTCGATGTCGATCCGGCCACACGGTCAATGACGTCAGACACCCATGGACCGGCCGCATTGACGATGCAGCGCGCGCGGAAGGGGCGCGTTTCACCGGTCAGCGCGTTTCCGGTGAGTATGGTCCACCCGCCGTTTTCCCGTCGCGCCGAGATTGCCGGCGAGCGGGTCAGCACATCGGCGCCCTTTTCGGCTGCGCCGATGGCGTTCAGGACGACGAGACGGGCATCGTCCACCCAGCAATCCGAGTATTCAAAGCCGCGCCTGTACCGGTCGAGCAGCGGCGCGCCCTCCGGATCGCGATGGAGATCGAGCGTGCGCGTTCCCGGCAGCTTCTTGCGGCCGCCGAGATGGTCGTAGAGAAACAAACCGAGGCGCACGAGCCAGGCAGGGCGGTCTTCGGGACTATGCGGCAGTACAAAACGCATCGGCCAGATGATGTGGGGAGCGGCTTTCAGCAGGATTTCGCGCTCGGTCAGCGCTTCGCGCACCAACCGGAATTCATGATATTCGAGATAGCGCAATCCGCCATGGACGAGCTTGCCGGAGCGCGAGGACGTTCCTTCGGCGAGGTCGCCTTTCTCGCAAAGAACCACGGACAAACCGCGGCCGGCCGCATCGCGCGCGATGCCGGCACCGTTGACGCCGCCGCCAATGACAAAGAGATCGATCATGCCGGGTTCGGTGCTCATGCGTTGTTCCTTTGAGATGGCGCCGATCGGGCGAGGCCGAAACCCGGTCGCCGCGCCAGAGTCAAAGAGGCGGGCAAATAGGCATTTACCCCCAATTATAGCATCCGGGAACACAATCGGTGAAGTTTTTTTCAGGCATGGAAATTTCTTTCAAATGCTTATGTC
>SCRB01000057.1 GCA_004299545.1 Rhizobiaceae bacterium | reverse complement strand
GCCGCGCACGAATTCGACGAAAAGCCTCGTTGACACCTCGAAGGCTCTGATTCCCGACGTCCTGAGCAGCGCCCAGAACAAACCGGCTGCGGTTGCGAGGCAGAGGGCAAGCAGCGTCACCAGGACCGTCAGCCAGAGGCCGTGAAGAAGAAACGGCAGATAGTCGGCCGAACGGGAAACGAATCCTGTCATGGCGCTTCTCCTCCTTTCGACGAGTGCGATTGATCAAGCTGCTGGCGACGACATGTCCGCCGCGTCTCCCGTCAGCGGCGGCTGGTCTTTGTCTCAAAGGCCGTATTTCGCGAAGATGGCCGCGAGCCGCCCGTCCTTCCGGAATTTCGCTATCGATGCGTTCACTTGTTCCAGAAGCTTTCGGTTGCCCTTGGCGACAGCAAGCGCCAGTTGCCCCTTGTTGATCGGCGTGTAGCCCTTAACCATGCGAATGCCGAGGTGCGGCTTTTGGGAGAGCTGATAGGCGACGATCGGCTCATCGCCGAAGCCTGCCTTGATACGGCCGAGCTTCACGTCGCGCATGATGTCGGCGATCGATTCGTAAAGCTTCACCTGACGAAAGATGCCGAGAGACGTAAGGGCATGCGCGGTTGTTGAGCCTATTTCCGCCCCGACAATTTCGCCCTTCAGATCCTCGACCGAATAATTCTTCTCGTCATTGGCGGCGATGAACATCGCCTCGCCAAAGCTATAGACCTGCGTGCTGAAATCGACGACTTTTTCACGCTGTTTTGTGATGAACATACTTGCGGAGACGAGATCGATCTTGCCGGTCGTCAGCAGGGGGATCAAGGCAGGAAAGGCTGCCACCTGAAAAACCGCCTTGGCGCCATTATCCGCCGCTATGGCATTTGCGAGGTCAACCATTGCGCCGGTCGGCTTTTGCGTTGCGGTATCAATAAACGTGAACGGCACGCCCGTTGTCGTTATGCCGACCGTTATCGTTTCAGCCGCGAACACCGGACCGGCGACACCGACCGCGAACGCGGCGAGGGCGGTCAGGACGATTTTCCGAAACATGATGACTTCTCCTCCCTTATTGGATTGATTCAACCGAAGGCCTTGAAAGCCTGTCGAGCGCCTCCTCGCGCCAAATAATTCCAAGCATCCCTTACCGATGGAAACGAAGGCTCTTCACCATCCGGAGCGGTTGATCGGTCGAAATCCTTGAGGCCGCTGCCGGTCGCGATAACGACCACCCGATCGGATGCGCCGATGACGTTCCTGCGCCGGAGGTCTGCAATCGCCACAAGCGGCGTCACCGACGAAAGCTCGGCAAGTACACCTTCTTTTCGGGCGAACTCCTCTTGAAGTTCGATCAGGCCGTCATTGCCAACCGGCACGGCCACGCCTCGCGACTGCCGCAACGCTTTCAACGCCTGATACGTGCTGCGGGTCGCGCCGATCGAGCCGGCAAGCGGCTTGAATCGCGCCGTCATGTCCGGAATCCGGTCGCTCTCACCGGCGAGCGCGGCGGCAAGCGAGCCATGAACTTCGGCAGCGATCAGCCGCGGCAGACTAGTGATTTCGCCTCTGTGGAACAAATCCTCGAAACCCTGCCAGAGTCCGATCAACGCGTCGCCGTAGCAGACGGGCAGGGCGCACCAATCAGGAGCCGCGCCGTTCAGCTGTTCGACGATTTCATAGGCGAGCGTCTTATATCCTGCGATCCCAACAGGGTGGCTGCCGACGACGGGCGCATGGCAAGGCGACGTGGCAAACCAACCGAAGCGTTCGACGCCCTCGGCGATGAACCTCCAGCGATCCTCCTTGTGTGCGAATGGGACGAGGGTCGCGCCATATTTGCGGATCTGGGCAAGCATCGGTCCGGCCGCGCCTGAAAAAGTGGCGACAATGCAGTTCAGGCCGGCGCGCGCGGCATAGGCGGCGAGCGACGCGCCAGCATTCCCCGACGAGGCCGTCGCGACGACAGAGGCGCCCGAGGCTTTTGCGAATGAGACGGCCATGGTGGAAAAGCGGTCCTTGTGGGACCAGGTCGGATTGCACGCCTCATTCTTGATGAAGAGCCGCGGCACGCCGAGCTGAGCACCTATGGCCGGCGCCGGCATCAGAGGTGTGAGGCCTTCTCCGAGGGAGACCGCGCTTTCCGCAGGGCAGGGGAGGTGAAAGGCATAACGCCAGAGGGACGGCAGCGAATCGTCCTGGATCGCGCACGCCGCAGCGCCACCGTCATTGACGACCATGAGATTGGCCGGAGCGCTGCCGGCACAGGCAGGACAGCCGCGTGAATCGATGGCAATGTCGGCCGAATAGCTGGCGCCGCAGCGCAGACAGGCATAGCGCATCGTCCCTGTCATTGCGGCACCACCACCAAATCGCCGCTTGTCGTCATCAGCCGCTCGACGCCATCGCGCCGTACGACCACCATGTCCTCGACCTGGAGCCCGAAGCGGCCGATCTCGTAATAGGGAGTCTCGACAGAGAGAACCATGTTCTCTTCGAAAACCTCCTCGCTTGACGCCGTAAGACTGGGCGCGTCGTAGCCATCAAGCCCAATGCCGTGGCCAACATGGTTCCGACGGTAGTGTCGGATCCCTTCGCGCCGAACGGTCTCGACGGTTGCATCGTGGACGTCGGCGACACGAACGCCGGGCCGGATCATTTCGCAGGCGCGTTCGATGCCCGAAAGGAGTGCGTGATGCAGATCGCGAACCTGCTTTGAAGCCTCGCCGAAAGTCGCGATCCGGGCAATGTCGGCGCGGTAATGGCGATAGCGGCCGCCGACATCGAAACGGATCACGTCGCCCAGGCGCAACGTGCGATCTGACGGCTGGACGTTCATCAAGGCGCTTCTCTCGCCAAAGCCGATGCATCCGAGCACCGGCAGAGCGTCGTCGCGAACGGTCTGGACGTGAAAGGCGCGGGCGAGTTCGACTTCGCTTGAACCCTCCTCCGCCAGGTCGAGAGCTGCGGCGATCGAACGCTCAGCGATCTGAGCAACTATCCCTAGCCGCGTGATTTCCTCTTCCGTTTTGACGGCCCGCACGTCACGAAACAGCGATGTCGCCGGTATGAACGTCGCGTCGGGCAACAACGCCTCCAGCGCGCCGAATTGGCCGGGCATGAGGCCGATTTCGTCAATGCCGATGCGCGAGCGCGCAAGTCCCGCCTTGCCTATGGCCACCGCCAGCGCCTCGATCGCATCACGATGGCTTTCAGACCTAAGCATTTCGAGCAGTCTTAAACTCACCGCGTCGCGCGGCGGCTCCGGTCCTTGATCGATATGAAAATCGCCATAGCGCCGAACTTTTTCTACCCAGATGGGCTGATCGGCGATGAGATCGAGCGTCCCCGTGCTGGTGATGATTTCCGGCTCGCCCCGCTCTGGCGCCGGCCAAAGTACATAGGTCTGCGGCCCGCGCCGGATCCATTGTGGCAGTGCCCAAAAGCCGCTCGAATAGGTCACGTTCTCGGGCGAAGTCGCAACGACGGCGTCAAGTTTCAACGCCGCCATTTTCTCGTGGAGACGGCTCTCGTTCAGAAGCTTACCGTCAGGCGGCATCAAAACTCTCCCCGTTTTCCTGTTCGTCCTCACGGCAGTAGCCGAGACCAGACGAAATCCTCGCGGCGGCGCCGAGCACCTTTTCGGCAATCTCCGCTGTCACGACCTCAGGGCCGACCGACCGCGGATAAGCGACGCTGATGGCGCCAATCACCCCACCCGTGGCATCGCGAACGGGCGCGCCGATTGAAAGGACGCCGATGATGTTCTCGTCGAAGGCCGTCGTGTAACCTGTGGCGCGCGCGGCACGGATCTGGCTGATGAGCTTTGCCGGCATGCTCACCGTCTGCGGCGTTATAATCTCGAATGGGCCATTGCCGAGAATGGCGTGAATTGCGTCCTCGCTCAGGTCTATCAAAAGCGCCTTTCCAAGCGCCGTCGCGTGAAGGTGCATCGTCTCGCCCGGAGAGCTGCGGATAACGACGGGGCTCTTGCTCTGAATGCCGAGAAGGTAGACACCGGCTGCTCCCCGCCGGACACCCAAAAAGGCGTTGAAGAAACCTTCGGCAGCCAGCGTGGCAAGTTCCGGTTCGGCCACCCTTATCAACCGGTCGCCATAGAGGACATTACGTGCCAGCGTCAGAATGCCATGGCCGATGCGGTAGCGCCGCGTTGCGCCGTCCCTCTCGACATAACCCCGCTCGGTCAGCGTGTTGAGAAGACGCTGGACGGCCGGAGCGCTCAGATCAAGTTTTCTGGCAATATCGCGCACTCCAATCGGCATGCCGGAATCGCGCAGCGCTTCGAGCACCTGAAGTCCGCGTTCGAGAGAAAGGCTGCCTGGCATCAAATGTTCCGATATTGAGAAGGCCGTTCCGTTAGTTCGATAAACTGAACGAAAACGCACACGCATGTCAAGCACGAATGTTCACTATAGTGTGTCGCACTAAAGTGAACATCGTGGCGACTTCCTCGAATGGAAGTGGCTGTGAAAGTCGGATTGAACGTGCAGCGTCTGCGCCGGGAGAGAGGCATCTCCCAGGAAGAGCTGTCGTTCCGGACCTCATGCACACGCGGATATCTGAGCGGGATCGAGAACGGCCGGCGTAACCCGAGCCTTAGTGTTCTCGCAATGATCGCCAAAGCGCTTGACGCGGATATTCAGGAACTGTTTGCGAAGCCAGCAAGAGGCAAGGCCGGACCCAGGCCACGCCGCCCTGAAGTTGCCCAAAGGTGATTATGCCCAAACGGCTCTTTCGGTTGGAAGAGTTGATCGGAAATCGGGCGACAGACTCGCGATCAGCTCTGAAGCGGCTGGTCTCGGCGAACCAGATTTTCAACGTCGATCTGAAGCGCAACTGCAAGCGCCTCCAGCGTATCGACGGTCGGCGAATTCTCTTCGCGTTCCAGCTTTCCGACATAGTTGCGATCGAGTCCTGCCCGGTCGGCCAGCTGCTCCTGCGACAGGCCGCCTGCCTGACGCAGCAATCTCAAATTCCGAGCAACCACCGATCTCAGCCTCATGTGCCGAACCAGCCGGCACCGGCACTCTTCCGCCACCTACTATAGTAATCATTCCGACTTGGTGCTCTTGCTCCAACCGCGACAGAGGGCAATGCTCAGACGGCAGTAATCGACTTGTTCAGGCGGGATATGGTCCTGTGTTGCCGATGACTGATGCTCAAATCGTTGACGTCTTTCTGAAAGCAGAAAGAATTCAGAAGGCGGGAACGATAGACGAAACAGTCACGAGTTTTTCTGCATGCATCCAAGCTTTCGGCTATAGGGCCTGCCTGATCACGCGTCTGCCTGGTCCGAATACCGGCCATTGGCAGACCCATATCCTTGCCAATCGCTGGCCGAATGAGTGGTTCGAACGTTACAGCTCCGCCGGCCATTACCGGCACGACCCCTGCGTTGCGCGATGCCGACAGACGGTCGATCCTTTCCTGTGGCGCGACATCGATGTAGTCGCACTCAACGGGCCGGCGGAAGTCGTCATGGGAGAAGCGGCCGAATTCGGCCTTCGCCAGGGCATTTGTATCCCCCTTCATGCACCGCTTCTGCCGCCCATCACGGTGACTGCGGCAGGAGACGTCGTGGACACATCGCCCATTGCCCAGCAATCGATGCACGTTCTCGCCCGAAGCGCCCTTTCGGCAATTATGCGAATTGTCGGCCGACCAGCTCTGGAGCCGGAATCAGGTCTGTCGCGCCGTGAGACGGAAATCCTGCAATGGACCGCGACGGGCAAGACCGCATGGGAAATTTCCATGATCCTTTCCATCTCCCAGCACACCGTCCTCACCCATTTGAAGAACACCAAGCAGAAACTCGCGGCGGCGAACGTCGTCCACGCTGTCGTTGAAGGCTTGCGCAGGCACGAAATCGAACTTTGAAGAGTAGGCGGGCCTCCAACGGCCCAGCCGGGGGCGAAGCCTGCCGATTTCAAGCGTTGAAGACCGGAGGTGTGCTCCTCCGGGAGATGGACGACCTCACCGACCAAGACATCGTCCATCACCAAAATGGGGCTTGGAGCGCCGACATTAACCGGCTCCCGAGGCAGTTTCTGAAATCTTGCTCCTTTCCTGGTTTTCAGCGCCAAGGCGGCAGGCAGGAAATCGCTGGCCGCGCAATCCCTAGAAATCGGTATGGCGCAG
>SCRB01000526.1 GCA_004299545.1 Rhizobiaceae bacterium | reverse complement strand
ATGCGACGAAGGCAGATGCAATCCGCGCTTTCATGCAGGAAGAACCGTTCAAGGGACGCCGTCCGCTTTTTGCCGGAGACGACGCCACGGACGAGGACGCGTTCCCGGCGGTCGACGCCCTTGGCGGCACATCGATCAAGGTGGGTCACGGTCCGACGCACGCGGCTTACCGGGCAGCGGATATCGATGAATTCCGTGCCTGGCTGGAACGGGCCGCGAAGACCTTCGAGGAGACGAACATGAAAGCGCAGGCCGGGGGTCCCGATGGCGAATCTTGATCTCGGCGTCATCGGCAATTGCAGCTATGCGGGCCTGATCGACAAAACCGCGAAGGTCGTCTGGTGCTGCCTGCCCCGTTTCGATGGCGACCCTGTCTTCAACCAACTCCTGCGGGGAGAGGCAGACGACCCGTTCGACGGCGCCTTTTCGATCGAACTGGAGGACCTTCAATCCTCCGAGCAGCATTACGAGCCGAAGACGGCGGTTCTCGTCACGACGCTTCGCGGCGCCTCCGGATCGCTTCAGGTCGTCGATTGTGCTCCCCGCTTCATGTGGCGCGACCGGATCTTCCGGCCGCAGACGCTGGTGCGGCGCATCCGCCCCCTCTCCGGCCGTCCGCGGATAACGATCCGCCTGCGGCCGACCTTCAACCATGGCCTGGAAAAGGCGGAAACCAGCCACGGCTCCAATCACATCCGCTATTTCGGCAGGCATGCGGCGCTCCGCCTGGTGACGGACGCACCAACCGACTACATCCTCGCCGAGAAGCCGTTCAACCTTACGGCGCCGCTCGACCTCATCCTCGGCCCCGACGAGACGCTGCAAGGCTCGATCGGCGACACCGCTCGCAGCTTCGTCGAGCGCACCACGCATCACTGGCTGCATTGGGTGTCGCGTCTTGCCCTCCCATTCGAGTGGCAGGATGCGGTGATCCGCGCCGCGATCACCCTCAAACTGTGCACATACGAGCAGACCGGCGCTATCGTCGCCGCCATGACGACGAGCATTCCCGAAGCTCCCAACAGCGGCCGCAACTGGGACTACCGCTTCTGCTGGCTGCGCGACGCCTTTTTCGTCGTGAGGGCCCTCAATACGCTCGGCGAGATCGAGGCCATGGAGGATTATTTCCGCTTCCTCATGGATGTCGTCGCGGACGCCGATGGCGGCCATCTCCAGCCCGTTTTCGGCATCGGCCGCGAGCGGGACCTCATTGAGCGGGTCTTGCCGCAATTCGCCGGTTATCGCGGCATGGGGCCGGTCCGCATCGGGAACCAGGCGCACGAACATTACCAGCACGACGTCTACGGCAATGTCATCCTCGGCGCGGCACAGATGTTCTTCGACCAGCGCATCCGCATGAACACCGGCCTCGCCGAATTCAAGGCCTTGGAGACCGCAGGCGAGCAGGCTTTCAGGCTGCACGCCTCGCCTGACGCCGGCATGTGGGAATTGCGCACCCGCGCGCGCGTCCACACCTCGTCCAGCCTCATGTGCTGGGCGGCCTGCCACCGGCTCGGCCATATCGCCGAGAAGGTCGGCGCGCCCGACCGGGCAGCCATCTGGCAGGCGCGGGCGGACGAGATCAAGGACCGCATCCTGACCGAATCCTGGTCGGAGAAGAGACAGGCTTTCGTTGAGAGCTTCGGCGGCGAATCCCTCGACGCGAGCGTGCTCCTGATGGTCGAAATCGGATTCATCGACCCGCAGGACGAGCGTTTCATCAGCACCGTCAACCAACTCGAGCGGACTCTGGCGCGCGGCGCGCATCTCATGCGTTACGAGGCGGCCGACGATTTCGGTGTTCCCGAGGTCGGCTTCAACATCTGCGCATTCTGGCGCCTCGATGCGCTGGCGAGGATCGGCCGCCGCGAGGAAGCGCGGGAGTTGTTCATCTCCCTTCTCGAAAGCCGCAACAGCCTCGGCCTGCTCTCGGAGGATACCGACTGCATCACCGGTGAGATGTGGGGAAATTACCCCCAAACCTATTCCATGGTGGGGATAATCAACGGCGCGCGACGCCTCTCGCGGCCGTGGGAGTCGGTCATTTGAACAGGCTCGTCATCGTCTCCAACCGCGTCGCCAATCTGAGGAAGACGACGCAGACCGGCGGTTTGGCCGTCGGTCTGGCGGACGCCCTCAAGCAGCGGGGCGGCGTTTGGTTCGGCTGGAGCGGCAAGATCGCGGCGGA